>JAHJLU010000469.1 GCA_018821745.1 Myxococcota bacterium
ATGCCTCGGTCAGGCGGCCTGGAGTCTCGACGGCATGACCATGTATGTGACACAATATAACATGGGAGCCGTCCTCGCTGTCCAGCGCGACGGGAGCTTTGATGTTTTTGCAACAGGAATAACCAATCCCACTGGTCTGCTCATGACCCAGGAAGGAGTTCTACTTGTCGTTTCAGAAGCTGCAGGCGCAATCTATGACATCACGGCCGGCGGAGACTTCAGTGGAGCACCCTCCTTTGTTCATGGTATACCCGGCCAAGCAAAGAGCCTCATACAGCTCATGGATGGGAGAGTCCTCGTGGCCGCGCGGTTTGGAGATGCAGTCTACGACATCAACTATCCCATGGGTGTAATACTGTTCCCCTTCGCTCAAAACATCCCCCTGGTGAGCGATCTTGTAGAGACCCCTGATGGCAAAATATACGCCACCTGCTGGATCGCAGGCCGCGTCTATGAAATAAGCGCTGGGGGAAATATTGGCGCTAGCGCACCCTATGTTACAGGAACTGAATTTACAGGAATCACGTGGGCCAATGGGCAATTGCTCGCATCGGACCTCAATGGAGGTATCTACGATATTACTTTTCACTCTATTGATATGTTCGCTTTCAATACTCCCCGTGCAGAGACGGCTCTCGACACTGTCCCTTATTTCTATTTATGTGGCAATGGCGTTATTGACCACGTATTAGGCGAGGAGTGTGATGATGGGGGCGAATCCCCTTCCTGCAACGACGATTGCACCGCAGCTTCCTGTGGCGACGGTATTGTTAACGCAAGTGCCATGGAAGAGTGTGATGACAGTGGTGAATCCGCTGTCTGCAACGACAACTGCACTTTCGCTTCCTGTGGCGATGGCATTACCAACATGGCCGCGGGGGAAGAGTGTGATGACAGCGGTGAATCCGCTACTTGCAACGACGATTGCACTGCAGCATCCTGTGGTGATGGTATTACCAACATGACCGCGGGGGAAGAGTGTGATGACAGCGGCGAATCCGCTTCCTGCAACGACGATTGCACTACAGCATCCTGTGGTGATGGCATTACCAACATGACCGCAGGGGAAGAGTGTGATGACAGCGGCGAGTCCGCTTCCTGCAACGACAATTGCACTACCGCATCCTGTGGCGACGGTATTGTTAACGCAAGTGCCATGGAAGAGTGTGATGACAGCGGCGAATCCGCTGTCTGCAACGACGATTGCACGTTCGCAACCTGTGGCGACGGCATTGCCAACATGACCGCAGGGGAAGAGTGTGATGACAGCGGCGAATCCGCTGCCTGCAACGCTAACTGCACGCTCCCAATATGTGGTGATAACATTGTAAACACAAGCGCTGGTGAGTTCTGTGATGACGGAAACTCCAGCAACAACGACGCCTGCCTCGACACCTGCGTCCCAGCCTCATGCGGCGATGGTTTTGTGATGATTGGCATAGAAAGCTGTGATGACGGCGGGGAAAGCTCTTTTTGCAACGCTAACTGCACGTTGTCCACCTGTGGTGACGGCATCCTGAATGAAACGTCAGGGGAAGAGTGCGATGACGGTGCTGAATCTGCTACCTGCAATATAACCTGTACCCTTGCCCGGTGCGGGGATGCTTATGTGAACACCGCAGCTGGTGAGCAGTGTGATGATGGAAACACCATTAACACCGATGCCTGCCTCAACACCTGTGTCTCAGCTTCCTGCGGCGACGGCTATGTTTTAGAGGGAGTTGAGGAGTGTGATGACGGCAACTTTAACAACACTGATGCATGCATCTCCAACTGCAAAAACGCCACCTGCGGTGATGGCTATCGATTCCTCGGGGTCGAGGAGTGCGATGAAGGGGAATCCATGTCCGACTCCCTGCCCGACACATGCCGCACCAACTGTATGAATGCATTCTGTGGCGACAATGTCATTGACTTAGGCGAGACCTGTGACGATGGCGACGACAACTCCGACGAGAACACCGACGCCTGCCGCACCAACTGCGCCCTGGCATCCTGCGGCGACGGAGTCATCGATATGGGTGAGGAGTGTGACGAC
Organism: Myxococcota bacterium; assembly: GCA_018821745.1. Taxonomy (GTDB): domain Bacteria; phylum Myxococcota_A; class Polyangia; order HGW-17; family HGW-17; genus SZUA-580. The sequence goes on from JAHJLU010000469.1 coordinate 2,039, forward strand.
GCGACAGCGATGTCCGACACAGAACCCGACGCCTGTCGCACAACCTGCGTCCTCGCCTGGTGTGGTGACGGCGTCATCGATGAAGAAGAACAATGTGACGACGGCGATGACAACTCAGACAGCCTGGCAGATGCTTGCCGCACGGACTGTCTCGCTGCCCAATGCGGCGACGGCGTTGTCGATACCGGTGAATCCTGTGATGACGGCGACGACAACTCCGATGAAGAACCCGGTGCATGTCGTACCGATTGCTCCCCACCTGTCTGCGGCGATGGAATTGTTGATCCCGATGAGGAGTGTGATGACGGTGACGACAACTCCGATGAGGCCGTTGATGGCTGTCGCTCAGGATGCCTCCTCGCATACTGCGGCGATGGCGTATTGGACACGGGAGAAATATGTGATGATGGTAACGATAACTCTGATGCAGTGCCCGATGCCTGTCGCTCCACCTGTGAGCTGCCCCGGTGCGGCGATGGTGTTATAGATGCCGAGGAAGAGTGCGACAGCGGTAATGCAAACTCAGATGAAGTCCCTGGGTGCTCCACACAGTGCCTTATTATCACTGAAGATGACATAGGAAGCTCCTCCAGTGCAGACGGTTGTGGCTGCACCGCAGGAAGCCGTAACAAGCCCGGTCTTGGTTACCTTCTGCTCCTGGGTCTTATGGGACTGGTAATCCGCCGCCGCCCCCTCTCTATGAATCCCCGAAAGTAAACACAACAGCTCCGCTACCCTGTTTTTTCGCCGATAGTGTGGTAGAGTGGTACAATAAATCACTGTCGATGTGTTAAAAAAAGGAGTCACCATGGAGAACAATATTCTACACGATGCTGAATCAGCCATGAAAGCCCGGGATTTCAAACAGGCCATCGCCCTCTTTGAGGCGCACCTGAGCAACCACCCCGATGACATAAAACCCATGCTCCAGCTCGGCATCTGCCATCTGCTCACCAACTCCACGGGAGCGTTCACCGCCATCTACTCCAGAGTCGCAGCGCTTTTTCTTGATCTTGGGCAGATTCCTTCAGAGCTCAAAGAGTTATGGGGAAAGTACGGAGCCCTGGCCAAAAAAGCGGGCGCAACAGCGCTCATAGCCGGGACGGTAATGAGCAGCGCCGCCACCAGTGGCTGTGGCAAACCCCACAGCGCTCACAAATATAGCGCAGGGGTGTACAAAGAGCCCAAACCCATGACTGTGGACAAAATGAACACAGAACAAACAACGCCGGGAGAACCCAAAGAGCCTCAAGACTCCATGGCCCAGCCAGAAAAGCCCCCCATGAAATACTCGTTGCACCGTTACTCCGGTGGCGCGTACATTGATCGGAACAAAGAGTAACGCGGCGGCTATCCCTGGATTCACATTCCAGTTTCAACACATTTTCACTTAAACGAGCACCCATGAAACCACCAGCCACCTGCCGCGCAATGAGCTGCCGCTTTTTGTCCGACGCCATGTATGTGTCTCGCTCCCAAACAGGCGAGCTCACTTACAAGCGCGCTCAATCCGATGAGAGTTACAGTTATTCCAAGCCATTTATTCTCGAGCTGGAGATCACGCGCCGCTGTAATCTGCGTTGTATACATTGCTACGCCGAGTCCGAGGACACACTCTTTCAAAACGAGCTCACCCTTGACGAGATCTGCCGGCTCCTCGATGAGGCTGCCTCTTTGGGCATGCGTGAGTTGAGCCTCACAGGGGGTGAGGTGTTCATCCGCGACGATTTTTTGCGCATTTTCGATGCAGGGCTCGCCCGGGGGTTCGACGTGCGCTTTGTCACAAACGCCACCTTGCTGAGCGACACCATAATGCGCGGACTCTGTGAAAGGCCCGTAAAGCTCATCACTATTAGTCTTGACTCCATATCTCCCGTCGCCCACGAAAAGATTCGGGGCAAAGGGAGCCACGCCCCGGCCACAGCCAATATTCTCAAGCTGAAAGAGGCCGGATTCAACGTGAGTCTCATTACTGCCTTCTCCACGCTCAACCTTGACGATTTTGACGACATCTTCCAGTTTTGCCTGCAACACGGTTTTGACTGGCAAATCCAGATGACCTCGGCCAAGGGTCGCTGTTCATCACGCATCACCCTCACCCCGGACGAATATTACACCCTTGGTGAAAAAACCGCCGCTCTCTATGCACAAAAACTGCCCATCAACATCATCCCCATGGATGATCTGGCAACCTTCAGCCATTTCGCTCCCCTGAATCGCCTCTCAGAGACCTGGCAGGGCATGTGCACCGGTGGGCTGCTAAACCTCTTCGTGAGGGCGAACGGTGACGTTACGCCATGCTCTGCGCTCGCCTTCCCCCAGTGCATTGTTGGCAACATACGCAAAGACTCTCTGCGTGACATCTGCCTGGAAGAGCGGTGCAAACACAACCTCTCCTGGCTGGACAGCGCGAGCCGCAAAGGGGTGTGTGCCGAGTGTCCTTTTTTGGACCAGTGTCAGGGGGGCTGTCCAGAGATCCTGCTCTCCATGTGCGAAGATCCGGCCGAAAACCTCTACTGCTATCACCGCATTGAGCAGGAGCGCATCCTCAAGGACCTGGTGTAAAGCATGAGACCACTCCACTACGCAGTCATCGAGATCACCAACCGTTGTAATCTGCGCTGCCCACATTGCGCCTCAACATCGGGAAACCCTCGCGAGAACGAGCTCTCCCTCACGGAGATATCAGACCTCCTCACAGAGATAAAAGCCCTTGGGGGCAAGGAAATCACCATCATTGGAGGAGAGGCGCTTCTTCACCCTGACTGGTTTGAGATTTGCAGCAGAGTACGAACGCTGGGCATGGAGTTGATCCTCATCTCAAATGGTCTCCCCATAACTCGTGAAACCACCCTCCCCCTGCTCAAAGAGCTCAAACCACGAGTGATCGGGCTCAGCCTCGACGGTGCCACAAGGGAGAGTTACAAAAAACACCGGGGTGTGGATAAATTTCACCATATTATGGACCTTTTGAGGGCCCTCAGAGACGACGGGCACAAAAATGTGAACGCCATCACCACCTTCATGCGATCAAACATCGGGGAGTTCGATGCTTTTGTGGAGCTCTTCTCAGGGAGCCAGATTACATGGCAAGTGCAGCTCGCCAATGTGGGAGGTGAGCGCTTTGATGACACGGGAGTCATTACCCCCGAGCAGTTCGCGTGGTTCGTCAGCAAAATGAAAACAGCCCTCAAAACCCCCCGCCTCAGGCTTCAGCACATGGATGACTTTGGTTATTGTCCTCTGGATCCGGAGTTGGCCTTTTTGCATGAGACTTGGCACAGCTGCCTCGCGGGACGAAGTCTCGTTGGTGTGCGATCAGACGGTGATATTAATGGCTGTCTCTCACTGGGAGATGCCTTTATCGAAGCGAACCTGCGTGAACACTCCCTCACAGAGATCTGGAGTTCGGGTGAGTGGTTCAAAGAGTTGCGCAGCAAGGAGACGTTGTTGTCTGGAACATGCGCCACCTGCCCGCACGGCCCCATCTGTCAGGCCGGGTGTACGTCAATCGCCTACAGCACTACGGGGACCATTGGAGAGAACCCCTATTGCATCCGTACCCTTGAGACAACTGAGCTGCTGAACCATTTTACAAAGTAGCTTGCGCCGGGCGTGTGAATCAACACGCAGGAATTACTTCATGGGAGGGGGAGGAGTCGGTCTTGTGCGGCCGCCGGGGAGTCTGGGGCAGCCTTTGTTGGACGCGGGACCCTTGCGCGTGGGACACTGGTCCTCGCTGTCGGGGACGCCGTCGCCATCGGTGTCTTTTACGCCCATGGGGACAGATGTTTTGATATTAACGGGAACTGCGCTGCCCTGATTCGCGGGGGCTTTTGGCATGGGCGGCACCCCGGGCGGCAGGCGGACCGGTTCTTTTTTCTCGGGGCAGCCCTTCTCTGAGGCGACTCCCTTTACCGTGGGGCATTTGTCGTCACTGTCAGCTATGCCGTCACCGTCGGTGTCCCTGGGCCTTTTCACGCTGGCGATGTCCCCCTTGAGGTCAACCTTTTTCGACTTCATGCCCGAGGGCGTATCGCTTTTTATCGTTGCTTCCTTCTCTGTATTTGGGCCGCATGCCGCGAGGGCCATGGCCGCGGTAATGGAGGTGCCGATGAGGAGCCCTTTTACGGCGCCGAATCGTGGATAGGTGGGCTGGGTTTCTGCACTGTTTTTCAGTTTCATGCTGTGCTCCTCTGGCTACCATAGGATATTTTCGCTGACATTTCCATCCTCGCAGCGTACTGTTACGAACAATAATCCGATGGCTTCCCCGCCCCGGGGAGTTAGGACCTTAACGCCAGTTAACATACGCGCCATGAGAGGACGGAAAATGAAAACTTTAGTCATTATATTAGCATCTTTAACGCTTGCTCTGGTCGCCGGGTGTGGTGAGAAGAAATCGGAGAATTCCACTCCTGACACCAACTCAAAGGCAATGATCACCGACGCTGCCCCCGTGACGCCCGCGGTAAAACACGATATGGTGAGCAGCGAGCCCACCAAAAAACCCGCAGAGCCGGTGGTTAAGGGAGTGGGCAAGAACCTCCCTGTTATCCCCGGGGATCCCGAAAAACTCAAAAAAGCCTTCCCCTCACTTTACTGCGAGAAGGATGACCAGTGCACCTTCGAGCCGCTTCATCCCTGTCACTGCTCCCCCTGCAAAAAGGGCGTCATCCGACCCTCCATCAACAAAAAGACTGCCCACGAGCGCAGATCCAGGTATGCCAGGGCCCGCTTCAAGTGTTCAAAGTGCTCGTGCTCCGGTGGCTCCTATGCCGAGGATGTGCTCTCAAAATGCGTGAAAAACCTGTGTAAATCTGTGAAAAAGTAGGTTTTCCAATAGAAAAATACCCATGGGATACATCGAATTTCGTTGCCTTTTTATAGGCCCCCCACTATTCTTCAGGCGTTGAAGTGCCTTTTCCAAACCGCTTAATAACCGCTTGTAAAGCAGCGACAACTGGTCTCGATTCCACCCGGGTCGAGTCCACATATCGAAGAAAACAACAGATGTCACAAAGTTTTGAAATTCAAGGTATCATCCACTCCATTGGGGAGACAACGGAGTATGGCAGCAACGGTTTCACCAAAAGAGAGTTTGTTATCAAACTCAACGGACAGGACGAGAACCCCGCCTACCCCAACTATATCGCGCTGGAGCTCATCAAGGACAAGTGCGCGATCATGGATTCACGCAAAATCGGTGATGAGATCAAGGTGACCTTCAACCTCTCGGGTCGCCTGTGGCAGGCAGCCGGTAAACCGGAAAAATGTTTCACCAGTCTGCAGGCCTGGAAAATTGAGTCTGGCTCCGGCAGCCAGCAGGAGAGTGACCCCATGGCGGAGCCTCCCGGTGGCTTCGACTACAACGACGACATCCCCTTCTAGACCATTGTAATTTGGTCATTCATCTCAGTCGCCGGTAAGTTCGGGGTGGCAGTCGCGGTCGGCCATGTCGGTGAGACCGTCGAGGTCGTTGTCTATGGCGTCGTCGCAGGTGGTCTCCGTGAGGGGCAGGGCGGCGCAGGTGATGGTGTAGTCCGTGCCGTAAGGCAGAGCGGTTCGACGGGCCAAGACGATGGCCGCGCCCCGTGATGGTCCAAAGTTATCCAGTGAGGCGCATTTACTGTCGTATCGGATATAATAGCATTGTTCGACGGGCAGAGCGGGGTTGACAGGTCCCCACTCGAGGGAGGGATCCATGTAGACGGGACAACGCTCCAGGGGAGCGTCAGAAGACCCGGCCATGGAGATGGTGCAGGTAGGGTGGCACACCCGGGCGATCTCATTGGGGAGGGAGGTCATGGGCGTCAGCATTCTGGCGGTGCCCGGATCGGGACACCCCGCAAGGGGCGCCGTGGCGCAGAGGGGGGATTGTCCGTTGAGCATGGACAACCCCAGGGATTCATAGGCCTGGGAATATTCAGATTCACAGATGGAAGTGAACAGGGAATCATCGGATCCAGAGGGTGCCATTGATGACACAAACTCCTTGAGGCGTACGGCGGGTGTCGCCGTGCCTGCAGGCGCATCATCACCGCAGGAGGGTTCAACCAAAAGAATAGAAACATCAACGGTCACGGTGATGGTGCCCCCAAAGGGTCCCCCAAGGGCGCCGACGGTGATTTTCGAGCGTTCCTTGATCGTTGACAGGAAGTCTACGTAGCGGGAGACGGGATAGAGCATGGAGCGGGGGTCGTCGTCGGGCCGGCTGTGGCAGTTGTTGTAAGTAACGGAGCCCGTGGGCATGATATGTTGCCACTCCTCATCGCAGGCGATCCCAAACTCGCTGCAGCGAAAAGAGGATAAGGGGCCCAGGGTATCGGAGAATGTTCCCTCGGGGTTGAAGATCTCGGGGTTTTTGGCGGAGCAGTCGTCTTTGTCGGAGATGAAGATAATGGCCAGGTGGGCGTTATCGCGGTAAAACCCTTCGTTCTCAGGGTTGTCGGCCCTAAAACTTTTGTACATGGACTCAAGGGGCTGCCCCATACTACACCCCCCGGTCCCCAGGTCCGCCATACAGGAGAAAGCCTCTTCCATGCCCTCCATACCGAAGTTCACGCATCGTGGACAGCCGTTTTCATCTTCTACCAGCGTGAGTCCCGCCGGCTCTCCCTGCTCGGTGTGCAATCGCTCGGCGCAGTCGGCCTCCACACAGGAGTGTCCGAGGCAGATGGCACTGTTCTCCGGATCACGCTCCACAGGACAGACTTTGTCGGGAGATACATCCACGAGATAATGCTGATTTAAGGGGTAGGCGCAGGAGTTGTCCGCTCCTTTGAGCAGGCGCCCGTTGTCGCCTCCGGGGGTGGTGCAGGAGGGGATGTTGTAGGGGAGGGTGCCCATGTTTGTGGAGATGACGCCAATGTGGAGATCGGGGAGGCCAAGGGGCCGCTGCCGCAGGGTGCTTATCAGGTGCCCAAAGGACTCAATGATTTTTTCCTGCTTTTCTTCCATGGAGGAGGAGTTGTCCACCACAAAGAGGATGTCCACCGCCCGCTGATCTGTCACGGCCATGTTTGTGGTCAGACACCGGTTCTCCTGCGTACAGATCCCCTGCATGTCGCCACAGTCCGCATTCTTTTCACACGCCCATGGTCTCAGGTGACACTGTTCATCCTGTCCGTCACAAAAGAGCCAGTCGTGGTTGCAGGAGCCTTCAATACACGCTCCGCTGCGTTCCCCCGGCAGAATCTCATCTTTTGGGGAGGTGCAGCCCAGGGCAGCGAGAATTATCAGACCCGAAAAAACATGAAACTTCTTCATGGAACACATCCTCTCCTGTGACCGGTTCCCGCCTTTGCCCTGAGCAAATCGGGACTATGATCAGTACCCTGGTGTACTGTTGATTCCATTTTGGACGGAATTTTATGCAAATTTTTGTAAAAAATGATCATAAATCCGGCGACCCATTGTGTCAGGGTTTGAAGAAAGGGCAATCGGTTCAACAGGAGACACCGGGTTGATTACAGGAACGCGCTCGTAAATTTCGCATTGTACATCGTGTCTGTAGTGGTAATCAACCATGCTCTCCATTGCGAATGCCATATCGGCTTCGACTGGAACCAGAAAGATCCGCCTGGATATTCGACGCGACGATCTGCCGCCTGAAAAAGTGTAAATAATTATACTGTGCAAAATAGTACTTGCCACGGGGGAGTGTTTTGCTATTGTGTAAATATGCCGGCAGATAAGCCGGGAGGAGGAATTATGCGACGAGTGACCAGCCTTTTGATGGCTCTTTTCATGCTGCTGGGATTGGCGAGCGGATGTGATGACGACGCGGTAAACTACGACTGGGTGGAATACAAGAGCAGCCTCCCCCGTGACCAGGGCGATCTGAGCGACCCCGCGGTGGTGGCGCAGGTCAGCGCAAACAATGATTTTGCCGTAAGCATGTATCTTCAGTTGGCGGCGGAGGCAGGAGGAAAAGATATTATTTTCTCGCCTGCTTCCATCGTTTGGGCCATGGCCATGGTGTATGGCGGCGCCGATGGGGACCTGGTGCCCGATCTGACGGATGTGTTCGGTTTTCCCGCGCAGCCCGAAGGGCCGCACCCGGCGCTCAATATACTGGACCAGCACTTTGACAGCATCAACAGCAGCAACCTGAAGCTCACCCTGGTGAACCGCACCTTCGTCGCCGAGCAGGTCACACCGGAGCAGCCATATCTGGATCTGCTTGCCCAGTATTACGGTACCGGCATGTACTCGCTGCCCTTTCTGTCAGACGCACAGGGCGCCACCGACACAATCAACCAGTGGGTCAGTGACAACACGGGCGGCCTGATCCCCGAGCTGTATGCAGAACCGCTGGATGTATCGACCAAGAGCGTCCTGGTGAACGCCATCTACTTCAAGGGCAAGTGGGTCACCTCGTTTGACAAATCCAAGACCGCGCCGGGTTTTTTCATGCTGCGCGACGGGTCGGGCACCCAGGTGGAGCTCATGCGCGCCGAGGGGATAACGCTCAAATACATGGACGACGGGGTGCAAACCATCGCCTCTCTTCCCTATAAAGGCGATGACACGGAGATGATCATTGTTATGCCCGCCGCGGGGACGTTTGATACCTTCGAGCTGGGTCTGACCGCCACTGATTTGAACATCTACGCTTTGGGTCTCGACGCGGCGGCCCCGCATCATGACGTGACCCTGGTGATGCCCAAATTCACCGCCGAGACCAGGGCGAATCTGGTGGATATGCTCATATCCATGGGGGTTGAGGCGCTGAGCACCAATAACTATTCGCTCACTCCCATGCTGGGACAGGCCTATGCGGATTCGCTCATCAATCGGGTGCTCCACGCCGCTGTCATCAAGGTGGATGAGAGCGGTACCGAGGCGGCGGCCGCCACGGGCGTGGATGTGAACAACTCTATGCCTCCGTCACTCCATATCACGAGCCCCTTCATCTACTTCATCCGTGAGAAGACCTCCGGGTCCATCCTGTTCATGGGTCGCTTCACCGGCGAATAACTGCGTATTTTCATTCGATCGTAAAAGAGCCGAGTGGTTGCGGGGGTCGCCAACGCAGGCTCCCCTGCGTCATGGTTTGATGTGCGGGGTTATTATCTTGTCAGTGCCTGCGCTTGCAGATTGTAAAAGTCGTGGTAGGGTGGTCTCAGATCCATTGCCATGTCCAAGGAGACCCACTATGAGAAACCGATTAATTGTTGCTATATCACTGTTATCCATGATACTTTTCAGCGCTGTCGCATGTGACAGCAGCAGCTCGGGGAGCGGCGAGGTGTGTAACAACGGCCTCGACGATGACGGGGACGGCTTCATTGACTGCTTTGATCAGGACTGCTTTGATTCCAGCGCCTGCCAGTCCAACAACGTTAATAATGTTAATAATGTCAATAATGTTAACAATGTGAACCCCGAGGTGTGTGACAACGGCCTCGACGATGATCTGGACGGGTTCATTGACTGCAACGACATCGACTGCGCTGCGGGGTGCGAGTATCTGGAGATCTGTGACAACGGTGTCGACGACGATGACGACGGGTTTGTGGACTGTGAGGATCAGGACTGCTACAACCACCAGGAGTGTGCCGAGCCCCAGGACGAGATCTGCGACAATGGCATTGACGACGACTGGGACGGCACCGTGGACTGCGGTGACAGTGACTGTGCTAATTTCCCCGGCTGCGGTTCCGAAGAAGAGGTGTGCAACAACGGCCTCGACGATGACGGTGACGGGTTTGTGGACTGCGCTGACCAGGACTGCGCTGGCAGCCCCCTGTGTGACCCCGACCGTGAGATCTGTGACAACGGTCTCGACGATGACGGTGACGGTTTCGTGGACTGCGCCGACCAGGACTGCTTCAACTTTGTCGGTTGCAACCCCGATCGGGAGGACTGTGGCAACAACATTGACGACGACGGTGACGGGTTTGTGGACTGCGAGGATCAGGACTGCGCCACGGACCCCAGGTGTGGCGTTGTGACCAACGAGAACTGCGACAACGGCCTCGATGACGACGGTGATGGTCAGGTGGACTGTGATGACGCTGACTGTGCGAATTTCCCCGGCTGTACTCCGGTCCAGTGCGACCCATACAACGACCTCGGCTGCCCCGGCACCACCAACCACTGCTACATCGAGGTGGACATGTCCGGGACGGGAGAGTTGTACTGCCACTCACCCGCAGGCACGGGCCTCCAGGGCGCGACCTGCACCTACTCCTATGACTGTGTCCCCGGCGCTGTCTGCTTCCCCGGGTTTGCAGGCAATGCCTCCTGCGCCACCATCTGCATGGTCGATGATCCCTCTGCCTGCCCCGACACCACCACCTGCATGACCGACGGAAACAGCGAATACGGCGTCTGCTTCTGATGATTCTCTTCAGTAATTCACCGCTGAGTGTGGTGTAGTTCTATAATAATATTAATTAATGTAAAACAGGGACACGGCTAAAAAAATGCCCCCGGGGGCTCCGTGGAGGTGCCCGGGCGGGCCTTTTGGACCAGGGGGGTTTATTGATAACCAGGGGGGAGGGAGAAAATGGCCCCATGGGCCTCCCAGGTGCCCTCCCGGCCATTTTGCGAAAAAAATTGGCCTTGCACGGGTGTTTTTTCACGGATTTGCAGCAGGGGATTTCTTTCCCCCCCTGTGGGAGATTCTGTGGCATTATCCCCGCAGGGAGGCCTTCATGAAATCCAATATCCTGAGTTCAGGCCCGTGGCTCATTGCAATATTACCAGTGGCCATTGCGGCCAGGGCCCGCCGTGGAGGAGCCTATGGGTGAAACTTCAATAAAAGCAGGCACGAGGCAACAGCTCATCGTGCACAGCGTCTCCCTTAAGGGGGCACACCTTGACGCCGGGACTTCGGATCCGGCCGACAATATCCTGCTCCCCGTGAGCCAGTTTCAGGGTAAAGACATCAAGGAGGGGGAGGTGCTCTCCGTCTTTGTGTTCCGTGATTCCGATGACCTGCTCGTGGCCAGCCTCAACCGGGATATCCCCGAGGTGGGGAGCATCGCCCGCATGAAGGTGGTTGACAAGGCTCCCTTCGGTGCCTTTCTCGACTGGGGGCTCCCCAAGGATCTGCTGCTGCCCAAGGGAGAAGAGCAGGGCAGTATCGAGGTGGGCAAGAGCTACCTCGTTGGCCTCTATGACGACGGCAAGGGCCGGGTGTGCGCCACCATGGACCTGCAGCGCTTCTTGTATCCCAACTTCCACCTGGATGTGAACGAGATCGTGACCGGGACTGTGTACAAAATTCTCCCGTCCGTGGGAGTCTTCGTCGCCATTGAGGATGCCTACTTCGGTCTCATCCCCAAAAACGAGTTCTTCTCCCGGTTCAGCGTCGGCGAGGTGATATCGGCCAGGGTGATCCGGGTGCGGGAGGACGGCAAGGTCGATCTGAGCCCCAGAATGCCCGCCCACCTCCAGATGAGTGAAGACGCCCGGGCCATCCTCGGGGAGCTGCGTGCGAACCCCGGGCATGGCCTTCAGTTGACCCAAAGGAGCCTCCCCGAGGAGATCACCGCGACCTACGGGATCAGCAAGCAGGCGTTCAAGCGTGCCCTGGGGAGTCTCTTGAAGAGCGGCCTTATTGAGAAGAGGGAGGAGACCTTTTTCCTCACCCGGGCGGGCAGGGAGAAGGAACCGGACGGCGGATAATCAACGCGGCCGGGCTTTGTTTTCATTACTGGCAGTAGCCGTAGGGGGATGTGTCCCACACCTGGATACACTGGTAGGTGGTGCCGTTGCCCCCGACGCACATGTCACCGAGCAGGCACAGCGCATTGCATTCTCTGGTCTGCTGGTTGCAGAAGAGACCAGGGACACAGTCCGTGGCGGTGTTGCAGGAGTCATAGAGGTTTCCTGTGCCCAGGGCGGCGGTGCAGGAGCCCTGATATCCTATTGTCCTGTCAAAATAGCACTGCCCCGTGGCGCAGCCGGAGTCATTGACCGCGTCACACTCTCCGCAGTAGCTGTTGCCGATGCAGTCACGGTCCTCACAGTCGGTGTACCCGTCGCTGTCGTCGTCGATAAAATCGTTGCAGATCTGCTCGCCGGGTGGAACACAGGCAGGATCACCTTCACAATCGGGGTCGTCACAGTCGGTGGAACCGTCGCTGTCATCGTCATAGCCGTTGTCACAGATCTCCCGGGCACAGTTGGGTGATGACCACTGGCAGTTGGGGTCGTCACAGTCGATGAGACCGTTCTCATCGTTGTCGATCCCGTCGGCGCAGTCCCACTCGGCGCCCCCGCCGCAATACTCAGTATCGGTGGCGCAGTCGGGGTCGTTACAGTCTACCATGCCGTCGCCGTCGTCATCGACGCCGTTGCCGCAATGCTCTGTTTGGGTGACACACAGGGGATCCCCCTCACAGTCCGGGTCGTCGCAGTCCACCTCGCCGTCGAGGTCATCGTCGATCTCGTTGCCGCATATCTCCGGCGTGGTGTTGCACACCTGGTGGCCCCAGCAGTCCTGATCCTCGCAGTCCACAAACCCGTCGCCGTCATCGTCGACGCCGTTGTCACAGGTCTCACCGTATTCACACTCATCGACGCAATCGAGGTCGTTGCAATCGATAAACCCGTCGTCGTCATCATCGGTGCCATTGTCACAGATCTCCAGGGGATCGGTGCACGCCTGGTGGGTCCAGCAGTCCTGATCATCGCAGTCCACGTGCCCGTCGCCGTCGTCGTCGGTTTCGTTGTTGCAGATCTCAGTCTGTACAGTGGTTGTGCTGTCGTCACAGGCCGTAAAGAGGGTGAGCGGGAAGAGAAGAATGAGAATGGACACTATTTTAGTCATGGCAGATACTCCTGGTGCAAAACTATACCGCCTTTTCACGCTGATGCAAAAGCCCTGGGCAGGATTGTTGAAAAAGATCCCCCGTGGGCGGGAGGGGATTCCACAGGGGGTCCTCTCTAGCGTGACGCTCAGAGGTGTTGCACTATGTTTCCATCACGCCGCTATTGGTTTTGTGTGGATTTTGACTTCTGCACTATGGGCGTGCGCCGGTGATCAAATTCGTGTAACGTTTCAGGGGTGAGATTTATCACTTTTCATCGGGAGGTGTTGTCGTGCGCGTAATTTTTGGACTGATGCTTGTTGTGATTTTTGGTGGATGTGGCTCAAAGTGTCCACAGGAGAAGGCGGCAAAAAGCAGCGGAAAGGCCATGACGGCTCCGGTGAAAAAGGTGGCCACGGTGGCACCAAAGGTGACCGCTCCTTCCAAAGACCAGTTCAACGAGGCCGGTGTGGCCAAGATGATCACGGAACTGACCCCCACGGGGGTCTGCATGAATCTCGATGCGGCGCGGGCGGAAAAAATGGTCGCCCTCTCCGTGACCTGCACCCAAAAACCTTACCCCAACAAGCCGGGGCACGTCTTCATGGGCCCCGAGACGGTCACCCCTCACCAGGGGAAGACCCCCGCCTTCTTCGGCTGTTTTGACTGGCACAGCGCGGTCCACGGGCATTTCGCCATGGCCCGCATCCTGCGCCTGTTCCCTGGCATCAGCGTGAAGAAACAGATAGAAAAAATCTTTGACGCCCACTTCTCCCCCGAGTCCATGAAGAAGGAGCTGGCCTTTTTTTCCTCGAAGGGGCAGTCGGGGTTCGAGCGTCCCTACGGCTGGGGCTGGTTTTTCCGGCTCTATTATGAGCTGTCACTGCTCAAACACCCGCGGAGCGCGGCGTGGATGAGGGCCCTCACGCCACTGGCGGAGCTGCTCGCAAAGAGGACCATCTCCTACCTGAACCGGCTCTCTGTCCCCCTGCGGGCGGGGACCCACGGTAACACGGCCTTCTCCCTCAATCACATATTCGATTACGCCAGTGGCATGGGCAACAAAGTCCTGCTGGATGTGGTCACCAAAAAAGCCCGGGAGTTCTACGGCAGCGACAGGGCGTGCCCCGTTGCCTACGAGCCCTCGGGTGAGGATTTTATCAGCCCCTGCCTGGCGGAGGCTGCGCTCATGAGCCGGGTGCTCCCCAAAGAGGCGTTCGTGAAATGGTTCAACACATTTTTGCCCAAACCATGGAGTGAGGCATTTCGGACCATGCGGACCCCAACACCTGTCAAGGACCTCAAGGACCCGCGCATCGGGCACCTCATCGGGCTCTCCTTCCAGCGGGCCTGGGCGGCAGCGCGCCTGGCCAGGGTCCTCCCCGCAGATTCACCCGAGGCCAAACTCTATGCCGCCATCGCCAACCGGCACTGCGCCGAGGGGTTCAGCCAGATCGACAAGAGCGGCTACGGCGGCACCCACTGGCTCGCCTCCTTCGCCATCTACCTCACCACCACCAGGTGATTGAGACCACCCCACATCAGAGTTTTTCTTCTGACTACCCGCAATCGCCTCGAATTCTCCGGAACTCAGACGAGGGTCAGAGGATGTCTCTGCTTTACGGGCCATAGTATTTGTCTTTCGGTTTCACAGGGAGGTTGTTGCCGGGAACCGCTCTGAGTACTTTCTCATCAGTGGGGGTCAATAGCTTCAGGGAGCACGCGGCACCCAGTTCGTACATCGCCAGTGTGTTTGTGGTCGTGCCACTCTTCGTTCCTAAATAGTGGTGTTGGGTCTGGTGGATAAGAATGTGGCGACCTGAAACATGGCGCCAGACCATTGACCCCTCCAGTTCATCTGTGTTTCCAGTGTACCCATTGAATTTCTTCACAAACGCTCCCTGGTAGGCGAACTTTCTCCCCACAACAGAAAAAATCTCCGCATATTCTTTGGGCAGCTCTCTTGAGTCTTTGGGATCCTCGTCATCAAAATCACACACTGTCCCCTTCGCTGTCAGCTCAAGGAGCGCGCAGTGACCTTTTTGTATCCACCTGTGGGAATATTTCACGTGCCCCATCTGTGCAGCCACAGTTGTCAGGTCATATGCCATGAGCCCTATAGATTTCCCGCCATTATGTGGATGGACTACACAGGCGTTGGGGCCGAAACTCTTTTTGGGACACGCCTTTTTTTTTGCCAATGAGGCCAGAAACAGCATCGCCTTGGGACATGATAATGACGAGGCAACTTTTTGATCCTTCTCTCCAGGTATATTCTTCACATCCACAGGTGAGTAGATCACGGTCAACTCCCCGCGCATCCTGCAACCAGGGGGAATCGGTTCTGCCTTCCCCTTCAGCAGTTTTCCGAGATCGGCGG
>JAHJLU010000470.1 GCA_018821745.1 Myxococcota bacterium
AAAGAACACTACATTAACTTCAGAAATTACATGAAAAACGGTGGGCTGTGCACGCTTCTTCCCACGAAGATGTGGCGCTTCACCCATGAGCAGCGCCGACTCCTGGGGACCGTTACCGTAGCCCAATACAACAAAGTCTGAAGCCCAAAAGGCCGCAGCTCCCACCGATTTTGCCCGCCGGATCCGGCACCTCTAAAAACCACCCCCCAACGGTTGATTATATTCATGGGTCGAAAACGGACAGAACCGTTTTTTGGGGTTTTGGGGATTGACAAGAGGACCTTGGCCGATCTTTTCTGCAGGGAATTACACAATAATAACAAGTGTTAGGGTTTTGGGAAATTCCGGGACTTGTTCAAGAGGTTGTCTGGGGCTAGGAAATAGGTGCATGGAACCACAACACATTTTCTCCCTGAATTCGAAATCCAACCTGGCGCGGTATTTAACCACCATCAAGAGCTGTTTTTCCTAAAGTCCTGGCCCACCAAACCCCCCTGGTAGTAATCGAAAAACCCGATAATCAAGCATTGGAGTGCCCCTCCTCAGCGAGGGCACAGGACAGTTATGGAAAAGTCTCAATTTAGTATCGTGAAAGGAAAGCCTGTCTTTGTTTTCTTTTATTTCTCCCTCCCGTGGGTGCTGGGAATGCTCTCCATCTCCATGGCCGCCATCGTAGACGGATATTTCCTGGGAAATTACGTGGGGCCCACGGCGCTGGCGGCGGTGAATATTGTGATGCCCGTGCATGCGCTGTTTTTTGGAGTCGGGCTCATGTTTATCGTGGGTGGAACCGTGCACGCCGGGAACTATCTGGGGCAGGGAAATCATGGGGCGGCACGGGCGATCTTCACTAAAACCATGGTGGCCCTTGTTGTTGTCACCCTGTTGATCAGCGGAATTATTTTCCTCTTCAGTGACACGCTGCTCCATGCTCTGGGCGGGCGGGGAAAACTCTATGCCCCCGCCCGGCAGTACCTCTTGAGTACGACCCCATTCTTTGTTTTTTATCTCACTGCCACAGGGTTTGCATACTTTGCCCGTGTGGGAGAAAACGCCCTGCTGGCCGCCTTGACCCTGGTGCTGGTTGGTGTGGTCAATGTCCTCCTGGATTACCTCCTGGTAGTGCGGTTTCCTCTTGGGGTGACCGGCGCGGGGATCGCCTCGGGGCTCAGTTATGTTGTAGGATTTTCCCTGCTCCTGGGCGTATTTGTGGGGAGAAGCAGCGGGATCCGGTTTACCCGGCGCATGGGATCCTTTCAGGAACTGAGAGTCACGGCGCTGATCGGGTTTGGTGAGTTTCTCGGCGAGTCCTCTGTGGGGCTGAGCATGTTACTGTTCAACTGGCTCATCCTTCGCTACCAGGGGGTTGCAGGTGTGGCGGCCTTTACACTCATCAACTACCTGTTCTGGTTCGCGCTCATGGCATGCTACGCCTTCTCCGATACCCTCCAGCCTTTAATCAGCACAAATCGTGGCGCCGGGAAGGTTCGGCGTGTCAATGACTTCCTCCACCTGGGACTTCTGGTAACGGGAGCGCTGGGGATCGTCTTTGCCCTGATGCTGCTGGTATTCCCCCGGGAGCTGCTCACGCTGTTCATCGCAGGCAACGGGCCCGAGATTGAGCACGCGCTCCGTTTTGTCTCCTATATCTGGCCCGCATTTCTGCTCAGCGGGCTGAATATTATCTTCTCCTCCTACTTCACCTCCATGGAGCTGCCCTTGCACAGTATGGTGGTCTCCCTCGCGAGGAGCATTGTCTTTCCCGGGGCCTTCGCACTGATTCTCCCCCTGTTCATCGGGGAGCGCGGCATTTTCCTTGCCATTCCCCTGGGAGAGGCGGTGGCATTCGCCGTCACCCTTACCCTCTTTTTGCGGCATCGCCCCAATTACCAGCCGGCATTGCCGGTTCCCGGGGAAATGTAACGGACGGTTTGCACAACTGCCTGCACAATGACACTGCCGGGGGAACAAAGCAGTTGAATGGCAGGTGCCTTTGGCATTATAGTGGCGCTTACTCAACTGGAGACAGCCATGCAAATCATCAATCAATGCCCCAACTGCGCCGGTTCCCTCGAAGTGAAGAGCGGCCAGGAGATAGTAAAGTGCCAGTACTGTGGCACCTCCGTTACTCTCGATAATCCGGCGCCAGCCGAAGTCCCGGCGGCTCCCGCGACCAGGGCTCCGGCCCCCCCCGCGTCGGGTCGTTCGCCGATAATGAAGATCCTGATCCCCTTCTTTATTTTAGACTTTTTGGCGGTGCTCATTATTGTGCCCGTGGTGATCTTCATGTCGGCCCAGAAGAAAAAAGAGAACAAGGTCAAGCAGGACATCGAGGAGAATATCCAGCAGACAATAAAGACCGCTCAGCAGCAGTTCAAGATCAACGGCCAGACCGTGAAAATTGTCCAGGGCATGGGGGTTCCCCTGAGTGTCACCTTCAACGGGCAGAATATTCAGCAGTTTGCCAAAAATCCCCTGTGGGAGACCTACAAAAAAGACCACTCTGAGAAGCTCACCCCCAAGGCTGCCTCACAGCTGGCTGCTTTCCTGAAGCAGTATCCCATGCCCGCACAGGGACCCGCGACGGCACCCCATGATGTGGTGCAGATAGTTGTCTATAAGCACTTGTTCCTTGGGGATTTGGAGAAAAAGCGGCGCCTGATCATGCGAAGACACCGGGGGAAAATTCGCTGGACACTGATCCCCAGACCCGTGGTCTCCGTCTCCAAAGATATGGTCGCCCGGGGTCTTCTGGAGGTCCTGCTCAGGGAGCCAAAACGGGTCTTCCCCCTCCACAAGCGGCTGGTTCGCGAGTGGTCCATGGTCGAGCAGCTCAACCGGCCGGGCAAGATGCTCTCCCTTATGGCCGACGCCCGTCTCAAGGACAAGGGGTACGCAAAATATCTGAAGTCCAAGCCCCACGGGAAAACCCTCGACGCGATTGAGGCGCTCTGCGAGGCTCTGGACCTGAGTGAGGGGGAGGGGGCGTTAATTATCAAGGGTGTGCTCTATCGGCTCGACAAGTCCATCAGCGGGCATTCACTCTCCATGGCACTTGAGGATCTGGTCACCGGGAAACTCTGATCCCCCAACATTCCCAAAGGGGAATTGTGCTCTTTTTGATTGTCCTGCGCTGTGTCCCGCACCCCTTGGGCCAGGAATCTCTTGCCCATGTCCAAATAAGGGGAGCTTTCGACTGTGAATCCCACCACCGGGTAGCAACTGACACTTGACAAAATGCCTAAAATGTACTTTACATTTCACATCCCTCTCAATTCATTTTTTCCTCTGCCGGGTTTCCGCGCAGAAAAGGAGTATTGTCATGAAAGCATTTGGAACTATCATTATTGCGTGTGTTTTGGGTTTTGCGTTAATGGCCTCGGGCTGTGGCAAAAAGAAAGAATCAGAATCCGAAGGTAAAAAAGGTCCCGCAGCGGCAAAAAGTTCTGGCATTACAAAGGAAGACATTGCCAAGTGGGACTGCAGTAAAGCATGCGACACGCAGCTTGAGTGTTACAAAAAGGGCGGGATGGTAAAGATTCAGCCTGATTTCAAGAAAAACTGCATGATGGGCTGCAAGGCCATGAAGTCTAACTTCAACCCCAAGCTGGCTAAAAGTTACGAAGCCTTCAGTACTTACGCCCACGGGAAGTGCAAATAAGAAACTGCCTCTTCGGCTTTGAAATAACCAGCAAATATTCAGTAACGGGGGGGTGTGCAACTGAGCGCGTTGGCGTTCATTCATGTATATCTAGGTCTGTGAGATCTGGTATTGGGAGTGGGAGGTGGTGGCTGCTATTGCTGTTGTATTAGCAATTTCCCGACGTGTAATGGTTTTTTATGATCACTTTGGGGCTGTGCAGTTGACCATCTTTCAACATACCGGGGATAAAAGTGCTGCCTCCCGGGCCCGCTTTCATTCAGCTTGAATCAACTCCCAAAGGGCGGTAAGGGGAGAGGACCCCCCCCGCGGGGTGAGTATTTTTTGCCAAGGAGAATTGATATGCCCTCCCTCGTCATTGAAGGCCGCGCCCCTCTCAGCGGAGAGATTCACATCAGCGGCAATAAGAACGCGGCGCTCCCCATGATCGCCGCCGCCATGCTCACCAGTGAGCCCGTAGTCCTTCACAACGTCCCCAACATCATCGATGTGCGGGTCATGCTGGAGGTTGCTCAGGCCCTGGGCGCCGATGTCTCCTTTGAAGACGGGCGGCTGGAGATCCGCGCTGCCACCATCAGGAGCACGGACATCTCCCGGGAGCTGGCCTCCAAAATCCGCACATCCATGCTCTTCTGCGGTCCCATGCTCGCCCGTGAGCCCATGACGGTCTCTTTGTGGCCTCCCGGTGGCGATGTCATAGGCCGCAGGCGGCTCGACGCCCACTTCTACGGGCTCGGCGGTCTGGGAGTAAAAATTGAGGCCGACACGCTGCCTTTTACGTTTACCTCCACGGGTCCCCTCACGGCCAAGGAGCTTTTTCTGGACGAGGCCAGCGTGACCGCCACGGAGCACATCCTCATGGCCGCCGTGCTCGCCCGGGGGACCACCTACATCCGTAACGCCGCCTGTGAACCACACGTGACGGATCTGGCACGGCTCCTCAATAAAATGGGGGCCAACGTGACTGGTCTTGATACCAACACCTTGCGCATCGAAGGCGTGGAGCGGCTACACGGGGCCGAGCACACGGTGGTTGAGGACCACGTGGAGGCCGCCAGTTTCCTTGCTTTGGCCGCGGCCACGGGGGGCGAGATGACCCTTACGGGCGTGCGCCGTCGCCACTACTGGATGACCCACCGCATCTTCGAGCGGTTCGGTGTCAATTTTGAGATGCTGCCGGGGCAGATTCACCTGGCCGGCGGGCAGGAGCTCTCCATCAGGCCCGACTTCGGCAACTCGATCCCCGTTGTCTCCGATGGTCCCTGGCCCCAGTTCCCCTCGGATATGATGTCCTGCACCATTGTTATGGCCACCCAGGCACGGGGGACGGTGCTCTTCTTCGAGAAGATGTTTGAGAGCCGCATCTACTTTGTGGATAGGCTCATCGCCATGGGGGCCAACGCTGTGGTGTGCGATCCCCACCGTGTGGTTATCAGCGGACCGGCGAATCTGAGGGGAATCACCATGGCGAGCCCCGATATTCGTGCGGGGATGGCCATGGTCATCGCTGCCCTGTGCGCAGAAGGCACCTCCACCATTAAAAACGCCGAGGTGATTGAGCGTGGCTACAGCAATCTCCATGAGAAGCTCCTCAGACTCGGCGCCAGGGTCAGGGAGATTCCCTCCTGACGCCTGCTCCCAGCGTAATTTTTCTTTTCCTTATCTTGCTTTCTCACGCACAATCCGCTAAAAACCGTCGGTTGTTTAGAAATTTCTGGTTCGCAGTATGATGTTTCTCCTTTTTTTGAAACGAGGGAGAATATCCTGCGGTTGCTGCCGTCAAGCACCATGCCGGATCCACATAATCCAGGTGCCATCCTGTAAAGTGGAGTGTTCTTTCACAATGAAATTAAAAAAGTTACGAATTTTCCGCTTTTTTACTCAGTAACTGGTGTCGCCTGACAGGCGCACAAGGAGGATTGAAATGTTTAGGACCCTATTAATAGCAGCACTTGCTCTTGGTGTTACCGCTGCCACCATCTCCGAGGCATCGGCTCAGGGGCATATGTCCCGCAGACATCGTCTCCACTCCCGCTGGATAAGTGGTGTGGGCACGAGCTACCTCTCCGCTGGCGACTATGACTCCTGCTGGGCAGCGTCACAGCGGGCCATTGCCCCTTCGGCAGCCACCATCGATTTCCGTTTCCGCGCCTGCCTCTCCAGAAACCGCATTCATGCGGTTCGCCGTAAACACGTCAGAAGGCGCATCCGCAGCAACTGCCGGGTAGAAGCCAGCAGAGTCATGCTTCCCTCTGAAGTGCAGCAGCAGAATTATTATGTGACCTGCCTTCGACGGACACGTTACAACTACATCCGAAATTATCTCGAGACGGTCACCTGTGACTACCTCGTGGGTCATCGTCGCTCCCGCTGTATCGCCAAGCTTCACCGTGACATCGCCTCCTACGGTTACAACTCCGTAGCGCACCTCAACTATCTTGACAGCCTGTACCGCACCCGGTACAACAACTTCAGAACCCGTTATCCCAAACACCGGTTCGTGAAGCGGTATCACAAAATTCATCACTCCCGCCGTCACACCCCCGCCCGCCACGTGGTGAAGCGTCACACCCCCGCCCGTCGCGTGGTGAAACGTCACACCCCCGCCCGCAGAACCCCCAGGCGCGTAGTTCGCCGTGAAGTTCGCCGTGAGACCCGTCGAGCCGTCAAACGTGAAGTTCGTCGGGAGACCCGAAAGGCTGTCAAGCGCGAAGTGCGTCGTGAACGTCGAAAAGCAGTCAAGCGTGAAGTTCGCCGCGACCGTAAAAAACGCCGCTAGATTCTCCTCCCCTTCCCCTCTTATTTTCCCGCTAGTTCACTATTTCTCTGAAAATACGCAGTAAACCCGGATATGGCGGTCAGCCTGACCAGCGGTCAGACAACTCTTATTCATTTTCCCTCCCCTCGTCTATAAAATGAGTGCTAAAAGCGGAGTACGAGGAGGCCCACCATCATGACCGCTGTCTGCTACTGGTTCTCGGGAACCGGAAACTCCCTGTTCGTTGCCCGCAAAATAACGGAAGTTTTTCCTCAAATGCAGCGTGTGCCCATCACAAAGGCTCTGGTGGAAAACCCGCCCCGGATCCATGGCGACGTGGTGGGGTTTGTCTTCCCCGTTTACGCCTATGGGCCGCCGGCCATTGTGAAGCGGTTCATCGCGCGGGCCGCCAAGGGAGAGGTGGGCTTCCTCTTCACCGCCGTGACTCATGGTGGCGGCCCCGCGGCGGCACTGACCATGGTAGAGCGTCTGCTCACGGAAAACAATCTTCCCCTGCACTCCGCCTTCTCCATCCGCATGCCCAGCAACTATGTGGTGGGATCCAACCCGGTGACCGGAGAGAAGGCCGCCGCAATTTTTGCCCAGGGGGAGAAAGAGACCACCCGCATGTGTGAGCTGCTTGCCCAAAGAGCCCACGTCCCGGTGGTGTCCGCGGCGACGGGAGGTCGGCTTAAATCATGGGCGGTCCACCCCCTCTTCATGAGGGGACTCAAGACCGCGGACCGCAAATTCTTCTCCCGGGACTCCTGTACGGGGTGTGGCATCTGCGTGAAGGTGTGCCCCATGGAGAATATCACCCTCACGGCTGAGAAACGCCCTCGCTGGCATGGCTCCTGTGAATATTGCCTGGGGTGTATCCATGCCTGCCCCGAGCGGGCTATTCAGACGGGGATGCTCACGAAAAAGCGCCGCCGTTATCGCCACCGGGACATCCCCCTCAAGGCACTCCTCAACCGGGATCATTGATTATTCTAAAAAAGTTACAGGGAAAATGGGGCGAGCTGCCCGGCGCCGTCAGCTAGAGGTCTTCGCTGCCGATCTCCACGGAGAAGGTTTTGTGGGGAATGATTGTGGCCTTGCCCATGGCCTTGAGCAAGGCTGCTTTGTTTGCAAAATGCCGGACGTCCTTGTCCGGGTCGGAGAGTGATCGGTAGCCATACACCGCTTTTATCACGGGGAGGTCGGGTCCCGAGAAGCTGGCGCCCA
Organism: Myxococcota bacterium; assembly: GCA_018821745.1. Taxonomy (GTDB): domain Bacteria; phylum Myxococcota_A; class Polyangia; order HGW-17; family HGW-17; genus SZUA-580. The sequence goes on from JAHJLU010000470.1 coordinate 7,647, forward strand.
CGCCGAGCGTTGTCATCATACAGCCACCCTTCTCCTGGCTGGTCACCCTTGCGGTTACCCAGATGGCCTTGGTGGTGGCATAGACACGGTCCATGGTCAGGGAGAATCTCGTGTTGGTAAACTTCACCGAGAGAGTGACCTTGTGCTGCTTTTGGCCAGGTGCAGCGGGGGGATTTTTGTCCGTGTGCTTTGATGGATCCGTGGATGAAGAGACCGGAGGCGCCGAGTGTTTTGTGGAGACAGCCATGACTGAAGGTGACGCGGCCGTGGGAGACATCGGCTCCCCTGCTTTCTTTCGCCTGGAGGCAAGGTATCGGGCGCGGTCTTTCGCCTCGGCGTGGCGACGGAGCAGCTCGTTCTCTTTTCTGCGCTGCTCAGAATCGGTCCGCTGTTCATTGTCAGGTCTGGCGGTGCACCCTGAAATGAAAATAATTATTATCAGAAGAACAGTGGTGTTCATGCAGGCTCTCCCGGGCTTTGCCCCGATCAGTTCTGGGTGAGGCGACATGTTACACCCACGGGTGACCCTACGGTGAAACTCTTCTCGTATTTCCCTGTTTTTTTGTCGTGCTGGAACACGGTGATCGCCGAGACGGTGCTCCCGGACTTTTGAACGCACAGAAACCGCTGGCGCTCTTCCCCCTTGATGGGGCAGAACCCCGTACATTCGCGTACGGCGTAGATGCCTTGGTCCAGCTTCTCGGGGATGTGGCACTTGAAGTGGCTGTCACCGGGCTGGACAAGAGAGGTCAGGAGGGGCATTGTGTTATCCCGGCTGCACTGGGCGTTCACCTTGGTGCCCACTTCGTTCTCAATGGGGAAGATGGCCGTGGCGCCCATGGGGAGTGGCTTTCCCACCTCGAGGACGGGGTGGTGTTTTTGTGCTGTCACGGTGATTCCGATGGTCTCCTTGATGATCTTCTTTCGCACGGGATGAAAATACTGAATGTGGAGAATGGTTGTGCCCGCCCTGAGGCCGATGACCTGAAGGAAGGGGCGTGGTGTGCGCGCGTCTTTGGGGATGACGCGGCACACGGAGGTGTCGGAACAGGAGGCTGTGAGTTTCTCTACACCACGGGGTGACTTGCCCCCGTCGTGGATGAGCAAAGATATCTCCATGTATCGGGTCTGTGCTTTCAGGCTCAGGGAATTGGGCAGGGAGGCTTTACGATAATAAGGGGGGTTGCAGGCGAGGGCACCCAGCGCAACCCCCAAAATAGTCAAAAGATATATGGTTTTCATTGAACACTCCATGAAGAGGGTCTGTAATAAATCGGGCAATTTGGGCCCGGATACTCTAGCACATGATTACGGTCCCTTCGGCAAAATATTTACGGCGCTGGTATCAGGCGATGAATTGGAGGGATTGAAAAAAAGGGTTGGGGTGAGAAGCCGGAGCTGGTGGAGGACGAAAGGTGGTCAGGAGCCTTTGCGTGACTTGATGAAGAGGTAGGCGGGGTATCCCAGGGCGGTGATGATGACCCCGGCGATGGCCTCGTAGCGGGTCTTGGCGCCGTAGAACAGGAAGGCCACAACCGCCAGACAGAAGAAGATGAAGAGGATGGGGGTCACGGGATATCCCCAGGTCTTGTAGGGACGTTCGAGCTCGGGGCGGGTGCGTCGGAGCATGATGGAGGCCGAGACTGTGAGCGCCGAGAAGAGGAGCATGACCATGACCGTGTAGGCGATGAGCTGCTCAAACCGCCCGCTGAGGACCAGAAGGCCCGCGAGGCCCGCCTGAACCCACAGGGCCGTGGCGGGGGTGCCGAATTTTTTGGACTCTTTGCCCAGGGAAGAGAAGGCGAGGCCGTGGCCAGCCATGGCGTAACTGATGCGTCCCCCCGCCAGGATGGTGGCGTTGAGGCTGCCAATGATGGCGAGGCCGATGACCATGGTGAACAGAATGCCCGCGCTGGCACCGAAGAGCCTGCCCAGGGCCACGGCAGGGAGGAAGGGGACTCCCTCCATTGCCGCGACGGGGACAGCCTTCACAAAGACCCCCAGGACCACCATGTAGAGCAAAATGGCCAGGGCGGTCCCGATGATGAGGGACCGGGGAATGTTCTTGCCCGGGTCAGCTATCTCGCCGCCGATGTAGGTGGTGACGTTCCAGCCCGCGTAGGCGAAGAAGACGGGCACCAGGGCTGGAAAAAATCCCATGAAGGGATTGGTGGACATGTCGGCCACGGCCTTGGGTGTGGCCCCTGCGGGCGTAATAAAGATGGCCGCCACTCCCGCCACAATCATGAGCACCACGGGGGCCGCGATGACGGTGGTCTGGACCCAGCCCGTGACCCTGGCCCCCAGGTGGTTGATGGCGGTGATGAGGGCGATGACTCCCAGGGCCAGGATCTGGGCCCAGGTGAGTACGTAATGGTAGCTGCCGATGTGTGTCGAGAAGACTGCCTTTTGCACCCACGGGCCGAAGACCTGGGGTCCCTGGAAGAAGCACAGTCCAACGGCCATTGCTGCGATGGAGCCGGGGAAGGTGATGACCACCGAGGTCCAGCCCGACAAAAAGGAGAGCTTCTCGCCGTAGGCCTCCCGGATATAGAGGTAGTCGCCGCCGGCTTTGGGGAACATGGCCCCCAGCTCACCGAGGGCCAGGGCTCCGGCGATGGCCAGCAGACCGCCGCCAATCCAGGCGCCGAAGAACCACCCGGTCTGGGGCAGGAATTTGGCAACTGCCGGCGGAGTGAGGAAGATCATGACTCCTACGATGTTCCCAAGGACAATGGCTATGGCGGGAATGAGCGTGATTTTTCCTTTTGAGTCGGGGGCTTTTGTCACCAGTACCTCCTTCGTCCGAAGACCTCGTTCTTATAATGGAATATGGGGCACCTGACAACGGAAATAGCGCAATCATGCTCGTGTGAAATAGCCCCCATGGAGATCTTCTCTTGAAAATTTGCCAGCTTTGGACTTAAATATCGGCACTCGGCGAACGTCAGTGAGGACCGCGAAGGTCCTCGATCGTAAAATGACCCGAGCTCGTTTGAACAGCCTGTTACAAGGAGTTTTACTATGGGTAAGTCCATTGGTGTTTTCAGAGTGTCTGTGAAAGTTCTTCTTATTGTATCGTTATTTGCCAGCGTCTCCTGCCCGAGGCAGGGGTCTCGCAAGACTCCCACCACAGATCAGGATGGGGAGAAGCCCCGTCTTCCGGCCCTGCTCCCCGACCAGAACGCGGACCGTTTTCCCCCCGATGAATCCCAGGTTACACCCTTCAAACGCATGTCTTTCGAAGAGTTTAGGATAGGGGCAGGGGAAGACATGGGGAAAAAGAGCGGGTTCTCCGCCTTTTCTGCCCACTCCTCGGGCTACTGTGATATCCAAAACAAAAAACCCCAAATATTTATCAACTTTAACGTCCCCATGGTCACAAAAGACCGGGTCAAAAAAGTGGAGCCCACCCCACCGGCGGTCATCACTCCCTCGTGGAAGGGCGAGTTCCGGTGGAGGAGCCAGGAATCCCTGGTCTTCACCCCCGACAGCGGCTGGACCCACGGTAAAAAATACACTGTGGCCGTGGCCAAAGGCTTGAAGAGTCTCACGGGGAATATTCTCAAGAAGACCCTGACCCGCACCGTTAAAATCAAGCGCGGCTGCACCGTAAGCGAGAAACTCCTGCCCTGGGATCCCGTCAAGGGAAAACCCCAGGTGATCAGTCTCTTCAACTGTTCATGGTCCTCGGAACCCCTGGATGCGTACCGCGCCTTCACCAGCGGTGGGCGCTGCATCATCCTCGATCAGGCGGTGAGTGCCGCCAGGCTGAAGACGCTCATTTCCGTGGTGAGGACCCGCGGCAAAAAAGCCCAGAAGGTGGGGATTACTCTTAAAAAACACAAAAAAATCAATTATACTGCCATCCCCGACGGGCAGGGGTACTCCATCCACGTGGCGGGGGGCAGCCGCCCCGGTGACATCTTCACATTCACTCTGGACAAGAGCCTGGTCAGACAGGAACAGCACTCCAAAAAATACCACTTCTCTGAGTACTTTTCCACGGACTACAAGGTCCCCGAGACAGTCAGGGTCGAGAAAATCCAGTGCCCCAATGATCTCAAGTGCAAGGTGACGGGGAAGGGCAGCAGGTTCTCCGTTTCGGGAGTTCAGCGGCGCATCACCGTGAAGCTCTCCCAGAGCATTAAATACTACAGCGACAAAGATCTGCTCAAGCTCTTTCCCATCACACCCAAACCCATCAGTTACAGCCTCTACGGCTACGGCAACGAGGTGACCCTCTACCTTCGACTCGATCCCGCCAAAAAATACACCCTGCGGGTCGGCCCCGGGCTCACGGATCAATACGGCTACAAGTCAGCCTTCCAGGCCCGGGTGGCGTTGAACCCCGCCCCGGCCGCCCCCGAAGTCACCTTCCCCGGGGGACAGACAGTGGAGCTGGGAAAAGTAAAAGATTTCACAGTGAAATCCACGAACATCAAGTCCCACTACTTTAAAATCTGGAAGCTCTCTCCCCGTGGCGTTCCGGCAGCCATCTCGGCGATGGAACACAGCCGCCTCCCCCAGGGGGCGAAGCTGGGGACTCCCCACCGCTACGCCAATCTGGGTCTCAAGGCCAATAACCGCCCCGAGAAGCGGACCATTGCCTTCAAGAAGCTCGTAAAGAAGAAGGGTGAGGGACTCTATTTTGTGGAAATGAGCCAGTCAACTCCTTCGGTCCGTGTCTCCACTGATCGGGGCGCCCGGCGTTATTCCCTCATGCAGGTGACGGATCTGGCCGTCGCCGCCAAGGTGCTCATGAAGGGCGGAATCTTCTGGGTCACCTCCATGAAGACCGGGGCACCCGTGGCGGGTGCCAGCGTGACGATTTTCGGGGGCAAGGGCGATAACTCCCTCCCCTCTACCCTCTTCTCGGGGACCACGGACGCGGGTGGTCTGCTCCAGGTTGACAACGTCCTTGTCAACGGGCATCCGGTTCTTTACATCCTCGCGGTCAAGGACAAGCAGATGGTGCTCCACGAGCACATCACCAAAAAGGCCATAGGGGCCGACAAGTTCCGCCTGGGTGTAAGCAGCCTCTTCCGCGAACACCTGGGGACGGACAGGGCCTATCTCTTCACGGAGCGCGGGATCTATCGCCCCGGTGATATGGTCTATTTCAAGGCTCTCCTGCGCAGTGAGGCCACGGGAACCCTCAAGCCGATGATCAACGAGAATGTCACGGTGAAGGTAATGGATCCCCGGGGCTATCTCAAGAAGACCCTCACCCTCAAAAGCTCACCTTTCGGGACGGTCCATGGTCAGTTCGCCAGCTCCGACACCATGAGCACGGGGGAATACACCCTGGAACTTTATCTGGAGAGAGGGTTGCGGCCACTGGCCAGGGGGAAATTCCTCCTCACGGCATTTCGGACTCCCAAGTTTCTCGTCACGGTCACGGGGAGCCAGGGGGAGTTGCGCATGGGGACCACTCTGAAGGCGCAAGTGAGCGGGAAATATCTCTTCGGTGCCCCCATGAAGGGCGCCGGTGTAAGCTGGAGCGCGGCCCGCAGCATGGGTCGGTTTGCCCCCGCCGGGTACGATGATTTCACCTTTACATCCGATCCTGCCAAACGTACCCCCAGGATTCTGGCCAGCGGGCAGGGGATCCTGGGCCCAAAAGGGGAGCTGCCCGTAACCATCGCTCTTCCCAAGGGTGCCTCCCACGGACCCATGGAGCTGACCCTTGAGGCCGAGGTAGTTGACATCGACCGCCAGACTATCGCCGGACGCAAGTTGGTAACGGTGCATCCGGCCACCCCTTATGTGGGCGTGCGACTGACCGACCCCATTGCCCAGACCAGCAAACCGGTCTCCTTCGAGGCAGTGACCCTCAGCCCCTCGGGAGTACCCGTTGGGAAAGGGACGGTCTCCATGACAGTGTTCCGCCGCAGCTGGTACTGGTCATGGGAGACAGATTCCGCAGACCGCAATCAGCAGATCAACGAGGGGCACCGGGACAAAAAGGTGCACACCTGCGCCCTTCGCCTGGAGAAGGGCCGCTATCACTGCCGCGCCAACCTCAGAGAGCCCGGGTACCACGTGGTGGTCACTACGGTAAAAGACAACAAGGGAAACAGCCACACGGCTTCGAGGGAGTTTTATGTCTCGGGATGGGGTGGCACCGCCCAGAAGCGCAGTCCCTTCGTTCCCCTGGACATCAGCTTGAAGAAGAAGGTGCTTGTCCCGGGCGACAGGGGCGAGGTCATTATCCCCTCTCCCTACAAGTCGGGCTTTGCCATGGTCACCGTGGAGAAGCACGGTGTTCACCACCGCCAGACAGTGGCCCTCAAGCAGGGCGTGACCACGGTCTCCTTCCCCGTGACCCAGGCCATGGTGCCCGGGGCCTATGTGGGTGTCTACCTGGTGCGTGGCCGCTCCACCGGCAAACGTGACGCGGCGGGCAGGGACCTGGGTGGTCCCGAGTACCGCATGGGATACAAGCCATTCCTGGTGCGCCCTGTGAACAATGTGCTGGGTGTCCGGGTGAGCACCTCCCGCAAAGTGGGTGCGCCGGGGCAGAAGCTCACCATGCAGGTGAAGACCACCCTCAAGGGGCAGGCCAAATCTGCGGAAGTGGCGCTCTTCGTTGTGGACGAAGGGGTCCTCAGCCTCACCTCCTTCGCCACTCCCGATCCCCGACGGGGTCTTCTCCCCTACGTCGCACTGCGGCTGTGGGCCACGGACTCCCGCGGGAACCTCCTGGCCCGCTTCAATTCTCTGTATGGCTCTGCGAACCCCGGCGGTGGCGGTGGTGAGGAAGATGGAATGGGTGGTCCCCGCAGCGCAAAAACCTCCACCAGGAAAAATTTCAAGAGCACCCTCTACTGGAACCCCCGGCTTGTCACCAACGACAAGGGGGAGGCCAGCGTGACGGTCACACTCCCCGACAACCTGACCACCTTCAGGATCATGGCAGTGGCCATTGACGAGGCTGACCACTTTGGCAGCGCACAGAACAAAGTAGTTGTACGCAAGCCCTTCATGCTGGAGGCGGCGCTTCCGCGCTTCCTCACGGTGGGGGATACTTTTGAGGCCAGTGTTGTGGCCCATAATCAGACCAAAGCTCCCCTCTCGGCCCGCATCTCCCTTGCGGCGCAGAACTGCCAGGTGACAGGTCCCCTGACCAAAACACAGATGATCAGGCCCGGTACCCCCGAGGAGATAAAATTCCCCGTGAGAGTGACCGCTCCGGGTCCCGTGACCTTCACCTTCAGCGGGATCCCCGCCGTGGGTTCCGGTGACTCCGTGAGCCACACCATCACCGCCCAGCCTCTGAGCCTGTGGAAATCCAGCCAGGTACAGACCGTGGTCCGCGGCAAAAAAGAGATCCGAATAGCCTTCCCCGAGGGCACCATCCCCCAGGGCGCCGAGTTCAATGTTGAGCTCTCCCGCTCCTCTCTTACGGGGCTGCGGGACAGCCTCGACTATCTGGTGAAGTATCCCTATGGCTGCGTGGAGCAGACCACCTCCTCTACCTATCCGCTCCTGGCCCTCATGGATCTCCTCCCGGCCATGGGTGTGACGAAACACTCACCGCAGAAGCTCCGTAAAATGGCCCAGATGGGCATAAACAGGCTCGCCAAGATGCGCACGGGCTCAGGGGGCCTCTCCTACTGGCCCGGAGGCTACGAGCCCCACCTGTATGGCAGCGCATACGCTATGCTGGCACTCCTGAAGGCCAGGGAGAAGAAACTGGATATTCCCGATGATTTCCACATCCGTGTGGCCTCATATCTGCGCTACACGGTCTCCTTCGATAAGGTCTCCATGGAACTGAAGGCCTACGTCGCCTATGTGCTCTCTCATATTGGCACCAAAGATGTGGCCATGCTCACGCCCCTGTATCTCAAGCGCAAGGACCTCTCCCTCTATGGCAAGAGTATGCTGCTCATGGCTTTTAAACGCATGATGCCCAAAGATGACCGCATTGAGCAGCTGGCCGCCGAGGTGGCGGGGCATTTCACCCCACAGGGCGATCTGAAGCCTGTCACAGTGAAAGGGAAGACGCCCGCCCGCAACTATGACATCTTCGAGTCTCCCCTCAAAACCAGGGCTGCCGTGCTCATGGCGCTGCTGGAGACCGGTGGGCATGATCCCCTGGTGACCATGCTGGCCAAAGGGATTATGGCCAGCCAGAAGCGCGGCTACTGGTACACAACCCAGCAGACCATCTACGGGCTCATGGCGCTTTCTGCCTACGCAAAACACAGCAACCCCGCGAACTCCGCTCTGCGCGTCTCCATGGACCTCGGCCAGAAGAGTCTCGACGAGTCCCTCAATACGGTGAACGCCCAGATCAAACGCTACTCCTTCAACATGTCACGGCTCGTGGCCAGCAAGGGCAGCGTGCTCACCATCCGCAACCGCGGCACGTCATCCGCGCCGGTCTATGTAACCCTCAGGGCCCGGTACTCTGTGAAAACCCGGGGTCCTGTTCCTGCCGAAGCCAGCAAGGGAATAACCCTCTTCAAGCGCATCCAGACGCTGAAGGGCAAGCCAGTGGATGCCAGAGGTGTCAAGGGTGGCGACCTCGTGCTGGTGCGGATCTTTGCCTACATCCCCTATGGAGGCAAGGTGAAGTACCTCGCAATCAACGATCCGCTCCCTGCCGGGCTCGAGGCCCTGGATCCACGCCTCACCACCAGCTCAACCCTCTCCGTGGGCAGCGCCCGGGACTCCTTCATGGCCCGCAACAGCATGTACGCGGTGAGTTTCAGCGAAATCAAGGAAGACAGAGTGCTCTTCTTCTGCGACAATCTCTACGGCGGGTATTATGAGTTCCGTTACCTGGCCCGGGCCACTTCTCTGGGGCAGTTCCAGGTGCCCCCCGCCTTCGCCGAGGCCATGTATGATCCCGAGGTGCGGGCGCTCAGTGAGTCCACGGTGCTGAAAGTCCACTAAATGTGCCCCCTGCTCAGTGACCTGAAGGCCCGCGCACCGGGGTTATGGAAAAAACCATGGCTGCGCAGGCTGCTGTGGGTTCTGGCGGTTCCGCTCCTTGGCCTTGCGGCCTTTCTTCTCTACGTCCGGCTGGGCTCCTATCCCCTGGAGCGGCTTGAGTACCGGGGCAGCCCCTCCCTGCGCATCTCGGATCGCCACGGCGTTTTGCTCCGGGAGTTTTCCGGTGACGCGAGCCGATTCCATCGATGGATTCCACTGTCAGAGATCTCCGGGACCACCCGGGCCGTCTTTCTGTTTTCCGAGGACAGGGCGTTTTATTCCCACGGCGGGGTGAACCACCTGTCCCTCCTGCGGGCCATGTTCAAGAACCTCTGGGCCCGGAGCGTTGTCTCGGGAGCCTCCACTGTCACCATGCAGCTGGCACGGATGGTCTATCCCCGGCCCCGCACCCTCACCTCCAAGTTCAAGGAGATGGTGGAGGCCTACCGCATGGAGCGGGCCCTCTCCAAAGAGGAGATTCTGGAGCAGTATCTCAACCGCCTGCCCTTTTAT
>JAHJLU010000471.1 GCA_018821745.1 Myxococcota bacterium
GACTATTGCCTGCAACAGCGACTGCACTCTCAACCTCGACGACTGCATCGCCCATGGCTTCTGCGGAGACAACATCCTTGATCCCAACAACGAGATCTGTGATGGAGTCAAACTGAATGACAAGACGTGCGAGAAACTGGGGTACCCCGGTGGCACTCTCTCCTGCAGCAGCGAATGTCGATTTGATATCAGCGCCTGCATTGGAGGTCAGAACTGTGGCAACGGCGTGATCGACCAGGGCGAGGAGTGTGATGGTCAAAACCTCGGTAGTAAGGAATGTGACACCCTCGGGAGCTTCATCGGAGGCGATCTCACCTGCGGCAGTGACTGCCTCTTGAACACATCGGGGTGCTATGTGGTCTCCCAGTGTGGTGACAACACCATCCAGGGCTCCGAAGAGTGTGACGGGCAGAACCTCAATATGAAGACCTGCATCACGCTTGGCTTCTCCGGCGGGGGTACCCTCAGTTGCTCGGACTGCGAGTTCAACACCACGCAGTGTATCAGCCTTGAGGAGTGTGGGGTCGCGGGCGACGAAGACGGCAATGGATTAACTGATTGCTCGGATCCCCAGTGTGACAACATTGCAGGCCCGCAAGGATTCCTGTGCCAGCAGACAGAGACCACCTGCGATGACGGGTTCGACAATGACGCCGACGGGCTCATTGACTGCAGTGACCCCTCCTGTGCAGGGCTGTCAGGTGGCGCCGGCCTGTGCCAGACGGTGGAGATCGCCTGTGCCGACGGCTTCGACAACGACAACGACGGCTTCATTGACGACCAGGACAGCGACTGTCAGTCCCAGGGGTTTGCACAGCAGCTCTACCTCTGGGAGGTGGATCCCGACGCGGACGGCGTTGATACCGATGCTGAGTTTATTGAATTGAGCAATTTATCGACGAACACAATTGATTTCTCCCTGGAAAAACACTTTATCCTCTTCTTCAAAGACGAGAACTCCACTCCAACGCTGTACTGGACTGTCCAACTGGAAGGCCAGCTTGCTCCCAGTGGCTTATTTCTTCTTGGAAACGGGAACATGCCCGGGGCCGATCAGAGTAACCCGAGTACACTGTACAACGCCGGGGGGTGTGTCCTGCTGGTCAGGTGCGACGATTGCTCCGACACTGCGGAATTTTCAAGCCTCACGTGGGACGCTGACGTCGTCTTCTCCACTTCTTCGGGACACTCAGCGGAAAAGATCGATGCCCTTGTCTACCATGATGGCGTGCCTCACATCCAGACGTTCCTTGATGTCTGCGCCGTCTCCTCACAGTGGAACGAAGACGAGAACGGAGCCCAGTCAACCGAATCTCTCCACAGAGTCACCCCGGGCGCATGGTCGGTTGGGAGCCCAAACCCCGGCTCAAACTGAGCGCCCTCTCTCCTGAGGTAGTGTCAAAACATCAGAGGACATTTTCAAAGGGATTTCTGCGTGCATGACACGGCATTCCAGCCGGGGAATTACGTGAACGCACACCGCGCTCCTCAATTCACCGGCTCCGGCAACAGGGTGCCGTCGAGGGTGAGGATCAAATGCCCAGGAAGATAGTTTCCTGATGGCCGGATTTTGCGTGCTACTGAACAGGGCACGGTTCCATTGAGCAGTGGCTTTGCGTTATTTTATTGGATGATGGGTCACGAGAATCATGAAAACCTTTACTGTAATCAGGCTGCTGAGGCAACATGTCTGGAGTATCTGTTGAATTGGGCAGCAGCCAGGACAAAAAGATAATGACATTTGTTTTTTGGGATGTAACAATCAGGCTGCGACCGATGTATGGTATCGGCTTGGCTGTTTTGAATGCAGCCAGAGGCAAAAAAAGGAGTCACTATGAGCAGCAGTTGGGATGATATCCACAAGGTCATTAATCAAATTGTTTCCATTCGCGACAACCACGTAACCCTTGAGGTGAATGTCAAGCGCAAGGACAATGGTAAACTGTTTGTGGACCTGGGGTCTTTTGGCAGCGCGACGGTGAGTGATCTGGAGCAGGCACATCTGTTTCTCGGTGGGGTCCTCATGGGCATGAACATCAACCGGGGCTGACTGCGAAGAGGCATAAATACAGCCCCTCCCTTTTGTCTTTTGCCTCCTCCGTATTTCGCATTGATTTTCCAATACTTCCATTGCGGGTCAACCCGCAGAAACCTTCACAGAAAAAGATCTCTACGCCACAAGCACTGAGCGGCGAATGGCCTCCCCCTCGACAACCTCATGCTTTACTGCATTACACACCAGCATCGAACATCACGGAACAGCCCATGGTCTACACCCCTGCTCCATACTCGTTTTCCTTATCGAGCAAAGTTCTTGCGCGGATGAGGTGGTGCTCAATGGAGTAGGTGAGGTCAGCCAGAGGGCGCTCCGTTTTTTGCAGCACCGCCCGGCGAGTGTCGAGCTGCTTCAGGGCGCCCCGGAGGCGTTTGAAGATGATGTCGCGCCTGGAACCGCCGGTCAGGTTGTACTGATGGACGTGCTCGTCAATGGCACTGAAAGAATCGTTGACGGCGCTCTGATCATTTTCTCGCTGTGACTTCAACTGGTTTGCGATCTCATAATAGAGTTTCGCCAGGGCCTCGACGGCGTTATGGAGCGGTTGCAGCCGAGCGCTGAGCTGCTGCTTGTCCAGGTCGGCGGCGTGGGGCGTAAAAGTCTTGCGGCGAGGGTCCAGGAAATCGGGAACGCTGTTGTCCCGCCGTGTCCTCTCGTCAGTTGTGAGCACCTGGGCCGAGTGGATCTCCCTGAGAGGCGAGATGGCGCTCACAATGGGGGAAAAGGGCGCGGGGCTGTTCACATCGACCACCGTGGTGAAATATTGGGCCCAGGCGTTGTCTTCGCCGTAGCTGTTGTCACTGATCCCCACGGACTCAACGCCCTGATCAAAGATGTCGGGGTAGTGCTCCACCAGGTTGGTGATTTTATGCCACGCGGCGTTTCGTTTGAAGGTGGCCCGGGGGGCGATACGGTTTGGCGTGTAGGGGAGCAAAAACGAGCGGTAGACCGTGTGGGGGGCGCTGAGGTACCCGTCGTGCTCTTCAATGGTGGTGTACAAAATATCAGTGATGCCCAGATCTTTACGGGCGGCCTCCAGGAGCGGCTGCGGGGATGCGGAACTGAGAATAATCTTCAGGTGGGGGCAGCGCGCTCTGAGGGCATCAAAATCTGCTCTGCAGAAGATCTGGTCACCGGCGAGGCGCTGCCACAGCTTCTCGCTCCAGCGGTTGAGGCGGGAGAGAGGGATCCGGGAGATGTGGTGCATGAGGGCGGTGGTGGGGGCCTCCTGCACGACCTCCACGGGGTGTGTACCAAAGAGCCGGTACATGAGCCGTCTGCTCCACTCCTTTTTGAAGGCGAGCCGACATCCAAAGAGATAGAGCAGCCCCGGATAGGTCCACTGTCTGGCCCCGCTGAGCAGGTATTTCAGGGAGGTGAGGGGGCGGTGGAGATCATAGGTGAAGCGACTCGTGCCTCTCTTTGTCTCGTTGGAGTTCATATAGGCTTCGCCATAGAATAGGTAGGCGGGGACCTCCCATCCGAGAAGCTCTCCGAGACCCCGGCCCAGATGGATAGTCTTATCCATGTCCATGACCAGGTATTTTGTTTTCTCCGTGATGACCTTCTGGAAAAGATCCCCGGCGGTGAGATACTCTCCGTGGAGCACCACCCTGTCTGCGATGCGGGTGAAACGCCCCTGCTCATCCATGTGTGAGCCAAAAAAACGGTCTGTCATGGTGTGCTCTCCGTGTACGTCACTGTGCTTACAACTCCACTATTGCAGCCCGCCCACACATGCCACTCCTGCCGATTGCCTTTCACCAGATTTGCCTCATGGACATCTGCTGACGGGTGTTCATGAGCAACATTGCATACGCAAACACGATGCCGATTATCCGCCGATACTCGGCGGGAACGGTCAGGTCCGAAACGGTGATGAACTGCTTAACATCTTCGAAGCTGTTCACCGCATGATGCCCCTGTATAGCGCAGAGCGCCAAAGAAAAGGTCCTGCTCTCCATCTCCCGGCATTGTTCGAATCGGCCACGGTAGTATTCCGCCTGCTTGGCATCGCCGAGACGGGCGTAGGCTGTCCAAAAACCGAGCTGGACGACGGTATCCTGGGGTTCGATTCTCTGTGCCTCCTCAAACAGGTGAGATGCTTCAAGGATATCCTTTTCGTCGCTGTTCCTTTTTAGCAGCAAAAAGGCCAGGCCGCAGTGTGTGTTCTGATTTGCAGCGCCGCCAGGGATGCCACGGTACAGTTCCATGGCTTCATCTATCCGTCCCATTTTGGCCAGCAGATTGGCCTTCACATTCAGGGCAACCGCGTTGCACGGATCAATCGCAAACACCTTGTCGAACAGCTGTTCCGCTTCTTCCACCCGGCCCAGACGCAATAAAAGACTCGCCTTGCTGTTCAGAGCAACCACATCGCGCGGATCAATCGTAAACACCTTGTCAAATAGCGCTTCCGCTTCGGCTGCACGTCCCAGACGCAATAAAAGACTCGCCTTGCTGTTCAGAGCAACCACATCGCGCGGATCGATCGCAGTCACTTTGTCAAATAGCGCTTCCGCTTCGGCTGCACGCCCCAGACGCAATAAAAGACCCGCCTTGCTGTTCAGAGCAATCACATTGC
>JAHJLU010000472.1 GCA_018821745.1 Myxococcota bacterium
AGGTAAATCTTACCCTCTCCAGCCTCTTTCGGCAGCTTATCCGATCCGGTGCCCCCCGGGGAATCTGCTGCCACACCCACCCCTCCGGGGATCCCTCCCCCTCGGACACGGACCTCACCCTCACGGACCGCATCATTGAGACCGCCGGGGTGCTGGGCCTGGAGATAATGGACCACATCATCCTCGGCCAGGGCACCTACACCTCGCTGGCGGATAAGGGTTATATTTGAACGATTCCTGTGCTATGCTTTTGCCCATGTTCCGAGGGTCTGTACTGTTTATGATTTTTTTGGGAGTCCTGGTGCCGGCGTGCAAGAAGAGCCGGTCCCCAAGGGTGCACAAAGAGACCATAATCTCTCTGCATATCACCCGCCGCTCCTTTCCCAATGCGCCTTCGGTCAATCTTGACGAGGCGGCTGTCTCCAAATGGATCTCCCACTATACCAAGGGGCTCTCCTCCTTTGGTTTCAGTCCCGGGGCGGAAAAATCAAACTTCGAGAAACCCTACCATCTGGACTTTTCCTATACGGTTCGGCCCATTGAGACCATCCGGCCCGTCACCCGCAAGGGAGTGACCCATGACCGGGCCTTCGAGGCGACGGTCTATCTGACCCTGCGGCCGCTCTTCACCGCCGACCCCGACGAGGTCATCAGGGGTGTGGAGTCCGAGTGGAAGACCTTCCCGAGGAACCAGTCCCGGTACCTCGACCGGTTCCTGACCGAGGCCCTCAGGTCCGCCACGGGCAACGCCGTGGGGAGTATCTGGTTCGAGGCGGACCTGAAGAAGGCGCCCGTGGCAAAGATTCTCGCTCTCCTTGACTCCCCGGAGGTGAAGATCCGCATGCTCACTGTTGGAATCATCGGGCGCCGCCGTATTCCCGAAGCCCTGGACAAGCTTATCACCATGCTCAAGACCGAACGATACGAGGTTCACAAGATGCGGATCGCCGGAGTCCTGGGACATCTGGGCGATGAAAAAGCCGTGGAACCCCTCTCGGAGTTTGCCCTCTCCCTCTCCGACGAGCACACCGTCGCGGTGCTCTCCATCATCTCCTCCATCGGCGGCAAGCGGGCGGAGACCTTCCTGCAGTGGATGGCCTTCGGGCACAAGAGCAAACCGGTCCAGAAGGCCGCCAAAAACCTCCTGGACAAGATGGAGAAAGAGCACAAGCGTCCCATCAACTGATTCCCCTGTGCTGTTAAGGGATGTGCTCTATTGTTTCAGGGGGAGTTCAGGACGGTTCCGTACCGCGGATGTTCGCTGATAATATGCCAGCCCTGCTTTATGAGTTTTGTTGCCAGCGGATCTCCCCAGGGGAGGATCGCCACGCGGGGAGGATATTTGGCCAGACACGCTCTCCACGGAGGAATCTGCTCTCTTAATGCCATGTAGCAGGTGAACGTTTTCGGGGGGTAGCAGTCGTTGCGGGCGTCGATAAAGGGTCGTGCTCTGCCTTTGAAGTGGTAGATGAGAGAGCCCCCCCAGGCATGGAGCGTCAACACGGGGGTATTTTGCGATATATGTGGAGCGGCGCGCTCGTAGAGGGTTTTGGGATAGAAGTTTTCATCAATGGGCGGTTGTCTGACAAAAAAGAACGATCCGCACAGCAGGACAAAGAGGGCCATGGTGATGGCCGGGGTTCTGCGCAGCAGTGGCCTCGGGATCCCCTTGAAGCGGAGCAACAGGAGGGAGGCGATGACATAGAGGGGGATGTGCCTTCGGGACTTCAGCGAGAAGGCCAGGAGGAGGAACGAGAGGATAAGGGGACGCCAGGGAATGGAGCGCCATTTGCGGGAGACACCGAGCCCCAGCGTGAAGAGAAAGAGGGTGAGCACCAGCTGCAGGGGAGGGGGTCCCCACTCCAGGAGCGTCGGGAGGAATGAGAACTGCCCGGCGAGATAGGAGAGAGCAAGGCGAAGGGTGCCCACGCCATAGGGGTTCAGGAGCAGCGCTGTCAGGAGCACAAGGAGGGTGGCGCCGTAAAGGGAGATGGATCTTTTGCTCAGTGAGGAGGGGAGGAGCAGGAATCCTACGGCCATGGCGCCGGGGATCGAGCTGCCGTGGATGTTCCCCCACAGGAGAAACAGGGGAAAGAGAAAAATAAGGCGCCTCACAGGGTTGATGTGTTTGTTCATCGCTATGGCGAGGGAAGCGAGAAAGAGCAGATCACCCGCAGCCCAGGGTCGCAGGGCGTGGTGGGACCAAAGGAGCAGTACCGCCGGGAGAGCCCAGAGGAGGTCAATGATTTTTCTGGGAAATATCAGCAAGAGTCCCAGTAAAAACAAGGCTATGGCGTGTACGACGTGGAGTCCGTTGAGACCGGCGGCCTTGTTCACCCTGTGCATGGCGAGGTCGTAGCCCCAGGCATGGTCTACCCAGGGGTGATCCGGTTCCGTGTAGGAGTAACCGTTGGTGGTGGGGACATGGCGGGAACGGGCAATCTCGTCACCAGCCGCGAGGCGCCACCAGATGTCATCCTGGCGCGGCGGGGTGGCTAAAAGCACCAGCGCCCAAAAGGAGAGGGGGAGGATCCACAGCCACTCACGCAGTGTTGAGGGGAGAGCTCTCTCCATGGTGTGGCTCCTTGGGTGGTGGTTTCTCTTCACTGTCCTCACTGGAAGGTTCTTTTTCTTCCGTTGCCGGGATTGATTGAGCCTGTTCCCCGGAGCCTGGAGAGGGGGTTTCCCGCCCTGCCTTGCTTTCTTCGCCGGGGCTGAGCACTTCAAGCTCTGTCACCAGTTTGCGCAGTTCCCTCTTTTTGCTCAGGATTACCACTGTCCATTCCAGGATGAACAGAAGATGAATGGCCAATGTCCACTCGGGGAAGGGATAGCTTCTTTGGATGGTGAAGAGGCGCAGGACCATCTCCATGATCGGAAAGAGAGCCGCTATCACAAGGAGGACGAGAGATCGTGTTTGATAGAGGCGATCCTTGCCCATGAAGAGGGCAGCCACAAGCAGAAAGGGGAAGAACGCCAGCAGGTTGAGGTTGTAGGCGCAGATATCCAGGTGGAGGTGCAAAAATAGGAGCGCGCTGAAAATCATAAGGGAGAAGAGGCCCCAGGTGAAAAAAGCCAGCCTCAGGAAGAAGGGTTTCTTGTGCAGCACAAGGGGGAGCAACAGAATAAGGCCGAAAAGGAGCGTGAAAACATAGAACCACCAGGGCTTACTGCTGCTTTGGGTGTGGTTGATTCCCTGATAGAAGGTGACGCTTTTGGCAATGAGGGGGACCTTTTTGGCGAAGGGATCCTCGGAGACCTGGACCGCCAGGAGGGAGCGTTCCAGGAGGTAGGGGAGAAAACTGCCGGTCCATGCATTTCGCTGGGCATCCAGCTCCGAGGAGAGTACCAGCCTGAGTCCCCAGTTGAGGAGGGAGTATTCACCGAGGACGCTCCCCAGGTTGGTTCGCCAGGGAACAATGGGGATCTTCTCCAGTGAATACTGGACGTCCCCCTTGAACAGACGGGAGAGGATGAAGAGCATCTGGGTGGAACAGTTGTTGGAAAAGTGGTGGTAGCGGTAGTAGCGCTCCTCGGAATCATAGAGAGACTCCAGAATATTACGGAGCTCCTTGACTTTTGCCGGTGAGAGGTTGAGCAGGTGGCCCCGGATGCTTCGTTTCTCGGTTTCGTACGTGTTCATGAACTCGGGGAGTGGGCGCTTGTCCAGGTAGTATTTGGCTTTGCCCTTGATAAAACGCAGGGCGAAGGAAGCGTCGAAGTCAAAAACACCAAAATCATAAATGGTTTCGTCGCCATTGGGGTCTCGAATGAGGAAGGCGCTGTGGCCAAATCGGGTGAATATTTCCGAGCCCGGATCCACTATGACCACCCACGCCTCGGGGTGATCCGAGTCGGGGGGAATCTGGGCAGGAGTGAGGAGGGTGAGAAGGAGCGCGATGAGTGTCATGGGGCATCATGGTAGACCACCTGCTCGAACTGGGATAACAGCTCCCGGGTGGTGCGGGCGGTTATTTTAATAAGGTTAATGCCGGGTCGGAGGCGAATGGTTCGATTGATTTTTAAACTTTTTTTGCCTTTGCCCGAGACATAGAAGAGTTTCTTGTAGGTATGAGCGGTCCCGAAGTTTTCCACATAGACATCCATGATGGACTCGGGATGGGTGATCATGATGGTCATGGGGACCACGGGTGTGACACTCTGCAGGGGGAGATCCACAACGGAGATGGTGGGGGAGACAATCTGGTAGATGGGTTTCCATCGAGGCTTCAGGAGGTTGAAGGATTTTTCCTCTACCACGTGTCCCTGGCTCATGAGAATGAAGGCGCTGCGTTCGGGATGGAGCTGGATCTTCACCCACTTTCCCCCGGTCCCGAGGATTGGGAAGGTGGTGCCCGCATAGGCGATCCCCAGAACCGTGGACATCTCGTCCATTCCCTCGCGGACGATGGAGTTACGGGTAATGGAGAAGAAGCCGCCCACCTCCATGGGCCCCGGCTTGACCGCGTGGATGGGCATGGTCATGACGTACTGGGTTCGCAGATCAAATCCCGAGTCTTCAGCGGTGAACAGAAACTGGAGGAATCCCCGGGAGACCTTTCGGCGAATGGTGATGGAAAAATCCTCGGTCCTGGTCTCCCCGGGTAAAAGTCGCCCAAAACGGTAGCGCCCCTTGGTGATCACCGCGTCGGTCCCGGAGCGGTTTTTCAGGCTCACCATGGTCTCGCGGGTGGTTCCCCTGCCACGGTTTGTGAGCATTATCCGCAGTCGAATCTTTTCTCCGGGCTGGCATAATCCGTCACCGTTGCCTCCCACATCGTCCATGAGGTGGTAGTGGATGGCGAAGTCGGGTTTGGGTGCCGGCGTGATCTGTACGGGGTACACATTGGACCGCGGGAGTTTTTTGGGATCCATGGTGGGATCGTTGGAGACGAAGGTAATCTTGAGCGGCCACAGCGCCGGGGAGGCTGCTGCGTCGACATGGTAGGAGAAGGAGAGGGACTTGGAGGCGCCGGGGTTCATTGTCCCGAAGAGCAGGTCCTTGAAAGGCGCGGAGGGCGTGTTGCGAATGAGCGCCCTCAGCCGGTAGGCGGGGTCAGTCCCGAGATTTCTGAGTTCCACGGTGCCTTTCAGCGTGTCACCCGCCATGATTTTTCGACCAGAGGTGAACCGTATGGTGGATTCCAGAGCATACCCCTTGCGCTTCTGATCGTGCAAAGCCCAGTCGATCCCCTTTTTGCCGAGAATGGTCATGAGTTTGTGCATCTCGGCGTGCTCTTCGCCCTTGATGAGGGCCACGATAGCCTCACGGTTGAAGGGCTTTTGCGTGTTAATGGTCTGGAGCAACCGCCGGGAGAGGGCGATGAGGGGCGCAGGTGCAGAGTTGACGCTGCCACCGACGGATTCACGGTCGGCGGAAGAGACGATGAGCTTCATGACGGTCCAGGGTGGATCGTCGGGATGTCCCAGCGCGGGGATATCGGCCCGCTCCCCTTCGGTTTTTTTGGGATGGGTGTCGGAGAAGATGCCGTCGGTGCTGCTCTCGGGGTTGATGGTGGAGATGAAGACATGGGGGTTGACTCCCCGGGACTGTATGGCAATTTTGCCCGCGCTCAGGTAATGGGCGATGGTCATTTTCAGGGCACTGCCGTCTTCGTTCTCGGAGATCATCTGGATGGACCCCTTGCCAAAGGAGGTCTCTCCCAGGATCAGGGCCTTGCCGTGGTGTTTCAGTGCCCCCGCCAGGATCTCGGAAGCCGAGGCTGATCCTTTGTTGATCAGGACAACCAGCCCCTTGCTCCAGAGGGTATTCTCCGGGGAGAGAGAGATGGGATCCCCTACGTTTGAACCCTGAGAGACCGTGGTGAAAACGATCCCCTCGTCCAAAAAAATATCGGCGCACTTGGAGGCCTGCTTGAGCAGGCCACCGGGGTTGTTGTAAAGATCCAGGATGAGGCTGGTGATGCCCCTTTTTTTCAACCGGGTAAGGTGCTCGGAAAGTTCCTGGGACGTGGTCTGGGTAAACTGCTTGATCCGAAGATACCCGGTCTGGTGGCTCAGGACCCGCGAGGAGACACTGGTGAGGCGGATGATGGTGCGGGTGAGGTCAAAACGCAGGAGGTTGGGGGCACCCTTGCGCTCTATCCAGATAGTGACACTTGTGTTGGGCTTGCCCCGCAGGAGGTTTACCGCTTCGGAGAGGGAGATGTTGAGTGTGGAGGAATCACCGATCTTGACGATCCTGTCACCCGCTTTGACACCTGCCTTTGCTGCAGGAGTATCGTCGATGGGCGCAATGACAGTAAGGTATTCTGCGCGCTGGACCACCACAATACCGATGCCGCTGAAGGAGCCCCGGGTGCCTGTCTTCATTTCCTGGTAGACATCGGGGGAGAGGAGTGTCGTATGGGGATCAAGGGTTTTCAGCATCCCGTTGATGGCATCCCGCTCGATCTCGTTGGTGTCGATGCCGTGGAGGGCGGCGGTGATAGTGGAGAAGATGCTGAGGAGATTCTTGTATAAAATAAGGGGAGAGGTAATTTTGGCCAGGTTGATGGACCAGTTGCGCTCAGCTATGTGGACCGTGTAGTTGTCTTTCGTCTGGTTGACACTTATCTCGGGGATGTTCCGTTCCAGCGCCCGGGTGGCTCCCAGGAACATCTTCAGAGGGTCGATGCGGCGTGGGTCGAGATAGTCCTGTTTGACCTGCAAGAGTACACTGCTCAGGGTTTTGAGCGGAAGACGTTCCTGGATATTGTAACTGAGAAGGATCCGGCGTGCCTGCTCCTGGGGAGAGGGACGTCCGAGAACCGTGAGCAGAAGGGCAAGGATCACCGCCACCACGGGAAGCCCGTAGAGGCTGGCGTGGCGCCAGCTTGAGAGATGAAATGGTTTGCCGAGTGCGCGAGATTGCACTTTTTTCTCCCGATCCCTTGTGGTCAAAAGGGGAAATCGGACCCCATACTATCAGGAAAAACGGATTCCCACCAACTGGGAATTGCGTTTTTCCACCTCCAGGGGATCGCGGCCTTCAAAATAGAATCGGAGCACGGCGTCCGTGCCCGAGGCCCGAATCTCGAACCAGCCCTCCTCGAATTCCAGGAAGGTGCCGTCACCGGCCCAGATTGCCCGGATCAGGGCGGGGAAATCCTGGGAGGTTTTGGTCCTGAGCTGGGCGGTTGCCTCCACCGGAGAGAGGGTCGTGAGGTTCCGAAACCAGGACACAAACTGGTTCTTGATGACATCAGCCTCTTCTTTGGCCACGGCGCGTGCATCACCCGTAAGACTTTCATCGTAGAGGGTGATGTCTTTTCGCTGGTAGATGCAGTTGGAAATGTTGTGTCTCTCCATGAGATCAACGTAGCGCTCAGCAAAGGAACTGCGGGCATCGAACAGTTCAGCCATGAGGGCCAGGGTGGTAATCCCCACCTGCATGCCGTCTTTTTCCTTGAGGGCCATGGAGGGGTTCTTGCCACTCACGGGAGCGACCGGATCCACGGTCCCCATGGCCGCGCCACCGCTCTCTTCCGCCATGATAAGGAAACGGGGTTTCTCACCAAGGTTTGTCTTGGTCCCCGTCACGTCGGTGAACAGGAAGGGGAGAGTGCCTTCGGCTGTTGCCTCTTCAGCCTGGCTCACCAGGCTGCCGAAATGTTTGAATCCCACAGGGACGAGCACGGAGTTGACGTTGACTCCCTGGAGACGGGCTATGCGCTGGGCAATCTCCGCGATGGAGCGCGAGGTGGGGAAGGTGATGGCAACGGTCCAGTCGCAGGAACCCAGGACGCCCTCACTGGCCATGTGGTCCACCCTGAACGCCGTGAGCAGGAAATAGATCTGGTTCGGCTTGAAATAGACAAGGATTCGCTGATCATCGAGATGCTCTGTCTCGAGGCCGTAGCGCAGGGCCTGCTTCCGGAGCTCCGCAGGTGCTGTGGTGATAATATTAAAGCGGTCGCCGTCGGGATCCCAGATGAAGACCACGTGGGCCTCCTGGCTGCCCAGCAGCTCCTGGGCGCCGATATGTTTATATACCTGCCATTTCCCCGGATCAACACCGTGGTTCTCTCCGTTGAAGACGCCAATGCCGTGGTAGTTGTCGCTCACTTCCTCGTGGAGCAGGGTAATTCCATGATCATCCATGGGAAAGTCAAGACGTCCGAAGATCGCCCGTGCCGCCCTGCCCATGGAGCCTCCCTCGGTGGAGATGGCCACCTTGAGTCCCCTGTCTAACGCTGAACGGATGGCGTCAGTGGCACCCGCCGGGAGAATGCTGTTCAGGGCTTTTACGTACGCTTCGGTGGGTTCGAAGTCATGATGGATCAGCGGGGAGTTCGAGGGCGCCAGGGTGATGGACAGGGGGGAGTGGTGGGCCTCTTGCACCAGCAGTTTCACCCGCCGGGAGATCTTGTCGGCCATGTCCATGAGCTGCATGCCTTTGTTGTCCATTGGTTTCCATCCACCCTTGTAGCTTGGAGAGTGGGACGCCGTGAAGTTCTCTCCGCCACCAAGGCCATAGTGAAAGACCCCGAAGGAACTGAGCCAGATGGGAGTCGTGGCGTCTTCTCCGGGAGTCAGGTGGCAGTGGATACCCTTGGCGGCGTAAATCCGTGAGAAGAGGTTTATGAGCGTCCCGGTGTGGGGTCTCACCTCTCCACCGATGTGCAATGAGGTCAACCCCAGTTGATTGAAGAGGTCTCCCCGGGCATGGGCGATGAGGGCCATGGTGATACCGTTGAAGGGTACCGCCGGTGAGAAAAAGTCGGCCGGGTCCAGGAGATCCCTGTATCCGGCGGTCCCGAGCGCAAATCCGGCCGCCCAGGAGTCGAGCCCGTAGCGCTCAATGACGGATTGATCGATGGTGATGGTCTCGGTGGTCGTCGCAAACGGGGTGATATTCATGGCGTGGCTCCTTTGTTCAACGGGGCGTCGGACTGCGGGTCTCCGGGAATACCGGGGTTCCGCAGTCACGTCGGGTTTTCGAACAAGAAATGTAGTGGATGAATGCAAAATAGGCAATCATTCATTAAACCCGGTCAGCGCGCCCGGCGGACACATTTCAACTGAACGGCGTGTGTGGATTGGGCTTTTTTCCTGATGTGTTTTGGGATACAAGGAGGGTGTCCCACGATGATGAATCGAAAAAGGAG
>JAHJLU010000473.1 GCA_018821745.1 Myxococcota bacterium
GCTGCAGGCAGCGGCCGAGCTAAAGGCCCACGAGATCATGTCCTCCAATTACCTCAAGAAGGCCAAACTGGAAAAAGATCTCCGAAACTGTCTCAAGGCCGGGAAGCTTTTTGCCCTGGCCGCCGATATCACCAAGAATATGGAGCACGCCCTTGAGGCAGCGGCCTGTTTCTCCAAGGTTGAGGAATTTCCCAAGGCAAAAGAGTACGCGATCCTGGCGCAGAAATGGAATCCCGATTCTCCCCGGGGGTCCCTGGCTCTGGCCAGAGTCTATATTTCGGCGGGTCTCTCCAATCGAGCCCGGTCCATCCTTACGGAAATGCTGGAGAAGTGGCCCGGCAACAAGGACGCCGTCCGGTTACTGAAAGACCTGAAATAAAATCCCCCATTTCCGCTTGTGCCCAAATTTCCTGTGCAAATTCTTCTACCTTTATGGTATCAATGGGGGTATTGTGCATTTTTTCCATACGGGCCGGGCGAACGTGGTCGGCTCAGGTATTTTAGGAGAATTTCATGGCTGAAAAAGTCATTGGTATAGATTTAGGGACCACCAACTCCTGTGTGGCCATTGTTGAAGATGGTGTCTCCAAAGTCATCCCCAACAAAGGCAGTTATGACACAACCCCCTCCATAGTGGCAATCGCAGAGACCGGCAGGCGCCTCGTGGGGCATATGGCCAAAAGACAGGCCATCACCAATGCCTCCAACACGGCCTTCGCCTTCAAGCGGCTCATTGGGCGCAAGTGGGACAGCCCCGAAGTGAAGAACCTCATCACAACGCTGCCCTACGACATTGTCGAGGGGCCACAGGGCGATGTGCGTATCATGCTCCGTAACGCCAAGTATTCCATCTCGGAGCTCTCCTCCTTCGTCCTCGAAGAGATGAAGCAGGTGGCCGAGGACTACACGGGCGAGACCATCAGCAAGGCAATTATCACCGTCCCTGCCTATTTTACAGACTCCCAGCGCCAGGCCACCAAAGACGCGGGTAAAATTGCCGGGCTTGATGTTATCCGTATCATCAACGAGCCCACCTCCGCGGCCCTGGCCTATGGTTTTGGAAAAGACATCGAGGCGAGAATCGCCATCTATGATCTTGGCGGCGGCACCTTTGATATCTCCGTCCTCGATATTGGCAACGGGGTCTTCGAGGTTATCACCACCGCCGGTGACTCGCTCCTGGGGGGCGAAGATTTTGACCGCCGCATCATGGACTGGCTCGTTTTTAACTTCGCCAAAGAGAACCACATCGATCTCCGAAAGGATAAAATGGCCCTCCAGCGGCTGAAAGATGTCTCGGAGAAGTCCAAGTGCGAACTCTCCGCCATCACCAGCACCGAGATCAATCTCC
The DNA here is from genome assembly GCA_018821745.1 of Myxococcota bacterium. Classification (GTDB taxonomy): domain Bacteria; phylum Myxococcota_A; class Polyangia; order HGW-17; family HGW-17; genus SZUA-580. Next base: position 1,352 of record JAHJLU010000473.1, read on the forward strand.
CCTTTATTATCTCCACGGGGAAATCCGACCCCTTCCATTTGCAGACAGTCCTCTCCCGGGAGAAGCTGGAGCAGCTCACCACCGACCTGGTGGATCGCACTGTTCGCATCTGCGACGAGAGTCTCAAGAAGAGCGGCATTGATCTGTCCACCATTGATCAGGTGATTCTGGTGGGTGGAATGACCCGCATGCCCCTGGTACAGAAGAAGGTGGCCGAATACTTCTCCATGGAACCTTCCAAGGGTGTTCACCCCGATGAAGTGGTTGCCCTCGGTGCGGCCATCCAGGGCGATGCCCTCCTGGGCAAGGTTGAGGAGACCGGCGAGCTCCTCCTCCTGGATGTAACTCCCCACTCCCTTGGGATCAAAATGTCCGGAGGCTCTTTATATAAGCTTATTGAAGCCAACACCACCATCCCCACCTCCTCCAAGCACATCTTCACCAATGTCCGAGACAATCAGGATGCGGTCAACATTATCGTATTCCAGGGTGAAAACGAGGTTGCCGACGAGAACGAGCTGCTGGGCGAATTTACCCTCATGGGGCTGCGCAAGGTTCCCAAGGGTGAACTGGATATTGAAGTCTCCTTCGATATTGATGCCAACGGTATCGTAAAGGTGACCGCCAAAGATATGGCCACCAGCAAAGAGCAGGCCATCGTGATCTCCGCAACTTCCCAGCTCACCGAAGACGAGATCGAGAAGATCATCGCACGGAACCGCTCGGGGAACTCAGCCCCGGCCCCCTCAGAGGCCAAGGCAGCGCCCTCCCAGTATGCACCTTCAGCGTTCTCCTCGGGATCAGCAGCCTCCAGTGACTTTTCCAGAGACAGCGCCACTCCCCTCACCCAGACCCCCGTTGCACCCATGAAGCCCTCATCCAGCTTCGGATCTCCCGCTGCCCCAATGGCACCACAGACCACCGCACCTCTGGGCAGCCCCGATGGACCATCTGGCAATGCCTTTGGTGATCCAAAGGGCACAGGCTCCCATGCCACAAGAAACCTGACCGGATCCTTCGGCTCCACCCTCGGTGACAGTGGCATGTCCCTTGGCATGGGTTTCAGTTCCCGCATGGGGTCTTCCGGTTTCGGCACTGCTTTTGGTGGTAACGCCACCTCAAACCGGAACGCCATCCCCGGTGGCGGCGAGGGTGTGGGCAACGAGACCATTGACCTGAAATCCCGCGTGGGTAAACTCCAGGGTGATGCTGCCCCCGGCGATAAGCTCAAAGATCTCCTCGATGAAATCCACATCCTGTATCCCAAGGTGGAGAACCTGATCAAAAACACGCCCTACGGCCCTGAAGCGCTGAAAAAGGCCAGCACTACAATCGACAAGGCAAAACAGGCGCCACAAGATGATCCCGAAGCGGTGCAGCGTATCAACATGGAACTGGAGCGGACCCTGAACATGTTCCGCTCGATTATGATGCGCCTCTCCTGATTCCTTGCGCTTTACGGATTTTCCCCTAAAACAGGAAAAGGAGGTACCGTACCCATGTCCCCAATAAAATTTTCAGGTATTGCCGCTCTGGTTGTCAGTGTGTTTCTCATCTCCTGCACTACAGAGCAGGACTATTGTCGTGCTTTCTGCCAGCGGGCGGGTGAGTGCGAGAACTGCGGAGGAGTTGTTGACATTGATGGCTGCATCGATGAATGCAAGGACCTCGACACCGACACCCAGAAGCTTCTGGTCAACTGTTACAAAGGTGAATGCGAGAATATTTTCAATTGTAATGATATCATTGGTCAGGAAAGACCCTCTCCCTGCTATTGAAATATTCCTGTGACTGCAGTGTCCCTGAAAAAACCCTCCCCCGGGTATGAAAAGCCAGACCCTGTTCCCTTCCCTGTTAGGAGGAAAAAATGACTGTTCCCCTTCTCTTTTTGTTGCTGCTCAACCCCCTCGCGGCAAATTTTCCCAACCTCGCGTCGAAAAAGGATCAGAGTATTCACCCCTCCCGGATTAACGCCACGGTGAAGGCTGTGGCCAGGGTGCGACCCGCGGTTATCAACATCATAGCTGAGAGAAAGAACAACAGCTCCCCCTTCAGCCTCTTCGGAGGCGATCCGGCGCCCCAAAAACAGCGGGTCTTGGGGACGGGGATCATCTTTGACAAGCGGGGATATGCCATCACCAATGAGCACGTGATCGCCGGTGCGACAAAGATAGAGGTGACCCTGGCCAACAAGAAGAAGTACACGGCCAAGGTTGTTGGGGCCGACCGAAAGCTCGACATCGCGGTCCTTAAGATAAACTGCAAAAAACCGCTCCCCATGGCGGTCTTTGGTACCTCCCGGGATCTCATGCCCGGGGAGACGGTCATCGCCATTGGTTCACCCCATGGCTTCTCATTCACCATCTCCAAGGGTGTCATCTCCGCGACTCACCGCAATGTGCTCATAGACACCAGGGTATACGGCGATGCCATCCAGACCGACGCGGCCATTAACCCGGGGAACTCCGGGGGTCCCCTCATCAATATCCTCGGTGAGGTCATCGCCATCAACAGCTTCAAGCGTAAAAACGCCTCCAATATGGGTTTCGCGATCCCCATCGACAAGGTGAAGACCGTCGCCCAGGAGCTCCTGATCCACAAGAAGGTTCGGGCCATCTATCTGGGGATGACGGTCAAAGAGTCCCCCGGCGGGATCTATGTCACCTCAGTGGAAAAAGGGAGCCCCATTGAGAAGGCGGGAATAAGGCCCGGTGTCCGGCTGCTGAAAATCAAGAACTACACTATCGGCAATCTCTCGGAGTTTGGAATTATTATCTCCACCCTCATCGTGGGCGAGAAGACGCTCTTCATTACCTCGGCGGGTAACCGCACGGTTACCGTTGGCAAACTCAGCAGTGCGAAGGCCTATTCGCGCTTTGTGAATTATTTGGGTATCCGCCTTCGGGAGTTGAAGAGCGGGTTGGCCATTCACTGGATCGATCCCAGGGGTCGTGCCTATCGCATGGGGCTCCGCATCGGGGACATCCTGAAGACCATGAACTCCAAACCCCTGGTAAACAAAAAGACGCTGGCCCAGGTGCTGCTTGCCATCCGGCACGCAAAGTCCCTCTACACGACCATCACCCGAAACGGGTACGATTATCCCCTGGTGATCAATTACTGATGGATTTTCCACCACTTTGTGTCTCCGGCTCCCTCGTCTCCACCATGGAGAGTCTCCTCTCTCCCTCTCAGGATGCCCCCCTGCTCATTGTGGGAGGTAAATCACTGGTGAGACATTTCCTCCTCAAGGGGTACAGGGTCGATACTGCCCCCGTGGCGGGCAGAAGCTACGGAGCCATCATCACCATGGACTCTCTGCCGAAAAAAGAGCCCGAGGCCCTCTCCTTTCTGGTGGGGCTCTCCTCCACCCTTGTGGCCGGAGCTCCGCTGTATATTATCGAGCAGAGCAATCCTCTCACGGGGAGGCGCGGCCTCCTGGTGCGGGTCCTCTCCCTCTTTGGTTTTCTCCACACCCCTGAGCAGCTCAACCGCCTCTTTCTCAAGGCCGGATTCACCGGCATCTCCCAGCGATGGCCCCAGGGCCTGCGCAGCCTGGTGGTGACCTGGGGGACCCCCCACCCACTGGCCTCCTCTTTGCACCAAATTTTGTCCCTGACCCGAAAGTGAATTAATATCCTGCCAGGGAGGAAATTATGTCAACCCAAGAACCCGGCGTCATTTGTGATTTCAGTATCTATCCCCTGGACAAGGGGGCGAGCCTCTCCTCCTACGTGGCCCGTTCCCTGACGATTATCGAAGCGAGCGGCCTGCCCTACCGGTTTGGACCCATGTCCACCGCTGTTGAAGGGAGCTATACAGAATGTATGGAGCTCATGGGCAGATGCTTTGATGCTGTCGCAGGGGATTGTGATCGGGTGGCCGTGAACTGCCGCCTGGATTTTCGGCGCGGCCGGGTGGACTCCATGTCGTGCAAAATAGCCAGCGTGGAGAAGCGAGTGGGGAAACCCCTGAAAAAATAGAACCATGGCGACACGAGTGATTGGAAGACAGCAGCAGGCCGAGGGGCGACATCTGAAGAAGTGGATTCTCACCGCCCTGATGGTGGGAATCGGGCCCGGTCTGCTCATTTTTTCCGCATACCTCGCAAGTATCTTTGGGGAGGGGAAAACCCACCTGATCCTGTCGGCCTTCCTCCTTGTTGTGCTGCCCTTCGGCGCCATTTATGTGCTGGTGGGAGCCCAAAATCATCGGGTGGGCAAGACCCTCGCCCTGTGGGGCTCAATCTCCTGGCTCTTTTCGCTGCTGTTGCTCTTCGGGGCCATGGAGAAGACCTCTGAGGTGCTCAAGACCCACGGGGCCTGGTTCACCTCTTTTTGGGGCCGTTCAAAGCGGTCAAAGGGGGACGCATTGGCCAAGCGGCTGGTGGACACTCTGCCCCTGGCGCGAGGTATCCCCTACTGGTTTGAGGAGGGTTCAATTATTGTGAAGGCCACGGTTGCCTCACCGGGGCGGTCCGTGGATGTGCGGTTCATTCTGGACACGGGAGCCTCTGTCACCACCATCTCTTCGGCACTCGCCTCCTCTTTGGGGCTTGCCCCCGGTCCCGGTGGTGCCAGCGTCGAGGTGCAGACGGCCTCGGGGGTTACCCGTTATCCACTGGTCACTCTGGACCGCATCACCCTTGGCGGAGGATACACGGTGGGCCCTCTGACCGCCGCCATTTGTGACCCCTGCAGTTCAAAAAACACCCAGGGTCTTCTGGGGCTCAATTTTACCTCCCATTTTCACCTCTCCATCAACTCAAAAGAGGCCGTGGTGAAGCTTAAGAAACGCAGCGGCTGGATCGATCAGCGGGAGGAAATTGAGCCCTTTGTGGTGGTGAGCAACCTGGTGGGCGACCTCACCGGGGAGCGGTTCCGGATCAGCGGGAGCCTTGTCAACTCCGCCACCAAGCCCATGAAAGGGCTGGTGTTCGAGTGCGTGGTCCGGGATAAAAAAGAGACGGTCATCGAGCGCAAGCGCATTCAGGTTCACACGCTGAAACCAGGCGCCAACACCCGGGTCGCACTCAAACTGGCTCCCTACAAAAATATTGGCTCGTTTCACCTGGAACTCAAGCGCGGGTTCTGGGATGGCGCAGCAGGCAAGAGCGCTCCCCCATCCGTTCATTGATGCGCATTGTGGAACGCTAAAAGATATACTCAAGGGCGAAGGAGAAGTGGATAAAACCGGGCAGAAAGAGCCCCGTCTCCAGCTTCATGGTGAGGTGATCCGTGACATCGTAGCGCAGGCCCACTGTCCCTTCGATCATGCCCATGATTGCGGGGAAGGACTCGGTGTTCCAGAACTCCCGGTAGTTGTCCCGGTAGCAGTAATCACTGCCCAGCCAGGTGTGGGAGGTGGAGATGTTGTCGTAGTTGCCGGGCCTGCAGCCCTGGGCTGCGGTGGTGTGCATTTTGCCCGTGATCCAGCCACCGCCCAGACCGCCACCCCAGGTGAGGTACAGCGAGGGCGCCAGGAGCTTTTTCCACAGCAGGGCAACTTCCATATAATAAAAATGGATGGAGTCAAAGGAGGCATAGTCCGCTGTGGACCAGTCGTATCCCTTGGAGAGATACACCCCGTCGGGGGGGGAGACATTCCACATGGCCCCCTTTACGATGACATCGAGGTGTTTGGTGCGCATGAGGAGCCTCAGTGCGGCGGCGGGGGAGGCGACCGTGTGGGAGGCATCCATGAAAAGGGATAGGAAGGCCCTGGGCACGTAGTTGAACTGCACATCAAGCCCGATGCCGTAGCGTTTGCCCTTGAGGATCTCCCAGACAGACTGGTTCTCTGAGGTGGCGCCCCTTGGCTCACTGCCCACGACAGGTGGGTGCTCAGGCTTTTTTGCCGCGACCACGGGGGCAGTTTTCGCAGAGGCCCCGGAAGTGGCGGGTTTTACGGGTGCCGCGGCATTAGGGACAGGTTTTGTGACCGGGGGTTTCACCGCCGGGAGTGGTGCTACGGTGGTGCTCTTCGGGGAGGCCGAAGGGGGCTTCTCCGCAGGTGCGGAGGGCTCCGAAGCCGTAACCAGGATAAACAGCAGAGAGAAGAGTAGTGCCATGGATCAGAAGAGGAACTCCACTCCAAGGGTCGCCCGGAGCATACCGGGGAGGAACATGCCAACCTCACCCTTGACGGTAATGTTGCCCATGATGTCGTAGCGGATGCCGCCGAAGACTTCCAGGACGCCCATGCCGGGGGGGAGGTCTTCTTTTTCCCGTGTGGAAGAGTTTATGTAATAACAGCCGGTCCCGATGGTGTTGGGATTTTCAAAGTTGTCTGCGGTGCAGCCATAGGCAGGGCGGGTGTAGATGTCGCCCAGGACAACGCCACCACCGATGCCGAAGCCGTAGATGAAATAGAGGTTGTCCGTGAGGGGCGTGTTCCAGGTGGCGGTGAGCTCCAGGTAGGCGAGGCCAAAGTCTTTAAATTCTGTGTACTCCGCGTCCTCCCAGTCGTGGTTGATGCCCAGCCAGATGCCGTCGGGGGCGTTGATCTTCCAGTACATGCCCTTGATGGCAATGTCCACGTTTCTGGTGCGCATCATGACCTTGGCGCCGACGCCGTTGCCCGTGACGTCGTACAGCACCAGCAGCATCCGCCCCATGGCATTGGATTGGTTGAGCGGCAGATCTCGCCCCGGGTAGGCGAGAAACGTGGCATCGTCTCGGAAGGCGTAGTAGCCCGCGCCGTGCCACTGATCCTCGTGATAAGCCACGGTTTGCTCGGCCGCTGCTACGTACGCGGCGGCCTTGTCACCAAAGGTCTGGCCGTCGTAGGTGGGCTCAGCTGCTAGACCGGCCTGAGCTACCAGTCGCGCGAGCTCGACCATGGGATAGGTAATCATGCCGGAATGCACCACGTAGCAGTACGGCTGGTCGCTGGGCTGATAGTGCTTGTTCTGCCAGCAAGCGGCCGACACTCCGCGGTAGTCGGATACGCCGCGCCGATCGTCGCGCGCGGAGAGCACCCCGTCGATATGCCACGCAAGGCGCTCCAGGTAGGTCGGGCTTCCGGTGCCGCGGAACATGGCCGCCAGACCCATCATCACGTACGCCTCGCCCCACGCCAGGGTCGCCGTCTCGTTGTTCCGATCTCGATACCAGTCCCCGTCTGCGACGTTGTCGAAGGCGTCTTCGAAGTCCCAGCGAGCGCTGATTCCCCCGGCGGGGATGACGACGGCCTGGCCTTCGATGATGGGGCTCGCGTCGGGCTGCGCGTCAACC
>JAHJLU010000474.1 GCA_018821745.1 Myxococcota bacterium
AAAACATACAGGATCATAGTGTATATCCATGGCCGGGCCACGACACTGTTCTCCATGACAAAATCAGAGACATAATGGAGATACAAGGGGTTGAAGTGGTTGAGAAAAACGCAGTTGTCAACAGCTATGTGCTCCGACTCCCTCACGATCAGACTGGACTCCTGGAAGTCACCGGTGTGGAAAAGAGACCGTGATATAGCTATATTTGAGGACTTATAGATATTGAAATCTCCTCCCGCAAGCGGAGTAAAGTCATCATGCCAGCGGTTGTTGTTGGCATGGTTCTGAAAATACATACCGTCGAAGTGAAGGTGGAATTTTTGCGCAATAATGAAGGCATTGGAGAAAACCCAGTATTTCCCGTCGAGAATCACTTTTTCACCGGGGACATTTTTGAAGGTGATGGGGGCAGTCTGGGTGCCCGTAGCTTTGATATATATCTGTTCAAGGTAGGTGCCACCGGCGATGAGGACGGTATCACCAACATTGACACGGTCCGCCGCCTTCTGAATGGTCCTCAATGGGCTCCCGGGTGAAAGACCGTCATTTTCATCACTGCCTTCAGTGGAGACGTAATAGGTAACAGGAGCCGCATCGGAGGCGGCAGTGGTAAAGGTGAGGACCGTCTCATCAGGGGTAATTGGATCCGCAATAATTCCAAGATTTTCATAAATGGAGAGGGAGTTGATTTTAAAGTAATAGGTGGTGTTTGGCGTGAGCCCCGTGAGGCTGAAGGTTGCAAAGGGCTGAGCCGCGTATTCAACGCTGTTGGCCATTTCCTGGGTCTCACCCCAGGTAATTTGCGCCACCGCCGGGTGGGTTGTCATCCACTGAATGTTGGCGGAAGTCGCGGAGACAGAGTGCACCTGCGCGGGTTTCACCAGCCGGAGCGGCTCCGTGGGAAGCGTGTGTCGAAAAGTGCCAATGGGACGCCTGAAGGGGCCACCAAAGGAGAAATCCAGGGCATTGGTGAGCTTTGGTGCAGGTCCAGATGTATCAAATTCGGGCGTCATTTCCCTGGATTGCGGTTCTTGTGTCTGCTGGACCGTCGCAAGGGACTGGATCGTCTCACCCACCTGCCAGGCTGACGCGGCATCGGTGTAGCTGTTGTAATTCATGTAGGCGATGGCATCACCATCGGGCATCACAACGGCAGGGGAGCTGGTGTTATCAAAGATATTGCCCGACAGGCGGGCATCCCGGGAGCAGGGAAGCTCAACGGCGGCCGATGTAAAACCGGTGAAGGTGGAGTGGGTTATGGCAAGGTTTGTGGTGTTGGCGGCGAGGATCCCCTTGTCTGCAGCAAGGAAAAGGCTGTTGTGAACAGTGACATCCCGAGACCCGTCGATGCGAAGGAGTTTCCCGAAGGTGAGGCGCTCAAGGGAAGCATTGGAGCTGCCAAAAACTTGCCACTGCCCCGTGAGATGGACTGTGCCATCACCACGTCCCTTGATGCTGACGGGATTTTCCCCGGTGCCCTCCAGGGTGAAGACGATATTCTCATCGTAGACACCGGGCTCGATGTAGAGGGTGTCTCCCGCTTCAATCTCGGATTCAGCCCTGGCAAAGGTGCGCCAGGCTGTTCCAACGGAGCGTCCATCGTTGGTGTCGTCACCGGCGGTGGAGACAAAAAAGACCGTACTTTTATATGGGAAAGGACCACGATCACTGCCGCTACGTATGAACCGGGAAGTGGACTGGAGCCTGAAGTCAAAATTTTGCGGGTCTGCAAACTCGACGTTTTTATCGAGATCCGTTTCTTGAGATAGAATAATGGAGTCTGAGCCCGCTCCCTCTGCAAAATCACCAATAAGGCAATGTTCCGGATGCGTGGAGTGACTGAAACTGCCAAGTCCAACGGAGTACTCTGTTGAATGATTGTGCTCCTCCCCTGTTTTGATTTTGTAATCAGCGTAGGTGTTGCCCCAGGCGAGATTCTGGGAAAGCACGCTGGGGTGGCTCAAAGATTGTGCAGAATCCCCCGCGTAGATATTGATTCCCAACGCCCCATTGAGATAGGCTTTGGAATTGCGGACCTCATCACTATAGGGAGCGTGCAGGGTAATACCACCGGTGTCCTCGGTGGCAACCGGAGAAGCGTTGGCCCAGCTCTCACAGGAGTCAACCAGGTTGTCTCCCCAGGGGGCCGGATTATCAGGACTGCCGTCGGTGAAACCAATCCCCGCCGCGTTAAAAAATGTCCTGCAGTTTCGCACGACGCACTCTTTGCTCCGGGTGAAAAAGATCCCCCAGACGGTGAAGGCGGTGAAATCACTCCAGGAAAATACCGCTTCTCCCATGTTGAAGCCCGTGACTCCTATGCCTTCCACGATAACCCTTCTTGCTGCATAAAAGGCCATTCCATGGTCCTGGACAACACTGAGGTTATATCTGTGCTGGTCTGCGGGGCGAAAATCCGTTGAGGAGAGGTATATTTTCCCTGCTTCTTTGTCATAATAAAAAGCTCCGGGGAGGTACTCAAGCAGGCTGATGCTCTCTCTTTGGGGGAGGACCTTGAGGGTATCCAGTTCGTAAATAACATGGATATCATGTTCCGATGTGAAGTCAGCCACATAAACAAACTCATAGCCATCGAGTTTCGTAAAGGAAGGGGCGGGGATGTCCCCTTTTATGAGCACGGTACCGGGGATTTCGGCTCTGATCACCGTATCGACGTCCGGGCTTCCCAGCTGGTCCCCATATTCCCAATCAATAAAAGTACCGCTCTTGACACTCTCAAAATATTCGCCGGGGCCGATGATCAACGTTTGACCGGCACTGAGGACATTGACCCCTTTTTGGATAGTGGCAAAGGCCGTTTCGTAGGTTTTGCCATCATTGGAATCATCTCCCTGTTTGGTAACATAAAAATCACCAGCGGGACGGGGCGTCAGTTCCTGTGAGAGGTCCAGGCACACGACATCGCTGTTGTCGGGGTCCATACAGGTGTTGTCAGCGCTGCAGATTTCTCCGGCATTGCAGCTGTTGCAGAAACCCCCGCAGCCATCACTCCCGCACTGGATTCCATCACATGATGGCGCGCAGGATGATTTGTCATCTTTGCATCCCCCAAGGGGGGCCGTAAAAAGGAGAAGAAGAACAATAACAAAATATTTTGGCAACATTGTGTTCATCAGTGATCTCCAAAGCAGGGTTGTCACAAGGTGAAAGCATTTACTTCCTATGTATCATACACTATTGCCACACTCTCTCCACGGAAAATTTCCCAGGGGACGACCAATAGAAACACCACCCCGTACACCACCCCCCAGCTCGTCCCCACCCCCTGACCCAAGAAAATCCCCCTCTCACAGCAATATGGGCCTTCGCTTCCGGCTTTCATTTCCGCTTTCTTCTGAGACTTTCCATCTAGAAGTGTTAAAGTACGGTCTCACTAGAACCCATTTTCCACTCTGAGGTACCCGCCATGCGATCATTTCTTCTCTCCCTGACACTCATCGGCCTTATCGCCCTCATCCCTGCCTGTGACGACAGCGGTGGGTCTTCCACCACGGACGTGTGCGAGGGAGTGGACTGCGGATCCCACGGCCAGTGCCTCCCTGTCGCCGACGCCCCCTCCTGCACCTGCGACGACGGATACCATGATGAGGACCTCAC
>JAHJLU010000475.1 GCA_018821745.1 Myxococcota bacterium
AAGGGTATTCCATTTTTCCCTGGCACTCTTCTTTGTAAAGGCTTGGACCCGAATGGGATTTACCCTGTTAAATAGGGTTCCATTAGGGAAATTTAACAGGGTGAACCGCTTTGATTTTAAAGAAACGGGAGAAAAAGGAGCCCGTAGTGTCGATGGCCCTGAATTCCTGGATGGGGGGATCACTCCTCAACACTTCAAGAATCAGATATTTTCCAAACCGTTGCGGTTTCATGAAGGCCATTTCATCGGCTCCTGAGTAGGGACGACCAACTTCTTACCAGCTATCACAAAAAATATCAACGAAAGGTGATAAAGAGATCTCCCCAGGGGAGAAATTCTAACTCCCATGGGGAGGTGTGTAAAAAAAGCGTTGGCACGTGGCTCCTTCCGGGATACAAACCATATCCCTATAAGGTTACAGGCTACTCCATGGATCAAATCATTGTCGCCCTCATGCTTGGATTCTCTTTTGGGAACCTATGGTTATGCGCCATTTTGGTTTTCAGCCTCCAGACGACGAACCGGTACACCTGCCTGGGCTATCTGGCAGGGCGGGCAGCCACCATCATTCTCCTCTCCTTTGCCCTCTCCCTGCTGGGCATGGTAACTACCTTCTCCCGCGCATACATCAACCTGGCCAGCGGCATCCTGCTGATCACCTTTGCCGCCTACCTCGCCGCCACACAGCTCGCGGGATGGATCCCCCCCTGGAGGCGCCGCGGGGGAGTGGGTGACCCGGGGAGCCCCTCCTGCAACGGGGAGTGCTCGGGATGCCCGACGAGAGAGCACCATGAGTATCAGTCGGCCTGCTCCTCCTGTCATGACCACGGAGCGTGCAGCGCCGAAGAGCCCGAGGTAGCCCCACTCACGGAGGAAGCACGGAAAATATGGGGAAAAACCGAACAGTTCTCTCCCTCCCGGGGATTTTTTGTGGGCGCGCTCCTGGGTGTCTTCCGCGGGGCGGCCATGTGCACAAAGCTCATCGTCCTGGTCCCGATCATTTTCAACGCCTCCCCCCTCAAAAGTCTGGCCATCGGGGGTGCCTTTGCCCTCTCCTCCTCCGTGTATCCCCTTCTGGGTTTCTTTCTCGGGAAGTTCGCCCTCAAGCTGGTGCGGCACAAGAGGTCACTGTTCATTCTCAGTTGCCTCTTCCTGGCCGGTTCCGGCATCTATTATCTCACCGCCGCCTTCCGACACCTGTAAAATGCACCGGGTGGACCGGGGCCTGTTTGGTCTTTGATATTCTCGCCTCTTCCCTTACAATTGGTCAATTCAAAGGAGATTTGCCATGAGACACCCGCTTTTTATGCTCGCGTCAACACTCATCCTCACGGGTTTTTCCACCTGCAAAAAAAATTCAGATCCGCCACAGGGCTCCGCCTGCCCCGCGCAGTTGACTGCGGGCGCAACAGGGAGCAAGGACCTGACGGCACACACTAAGGCAGACTCCGGTCCCACAGTCCCCATGCCCGCCTCGGGGGAAGGGATGTGGCCCTGGCATGACATCAGCAAGCTCGATGAACAAGCGCTGAAAAGGCGTGGACTGAAGATCCCTCTGAAATCACTGTGGACGCCGGGCAAGGGAGGACTCGCCCGGGCAGTCATCGGTCTTCGGGGCTGCACCGGCTCTTTCATTGGCACCAGGGGGCTCATAATCACCAACCATCATTGCGCATTTCGGGCCATCCAGAGAAACTCCACCGCGACGGACAACCTGCTGGAGAAAGGGTTCATCGCGGCGGATCGCAAAAGCGAGCGCAACGGTTTTGGTACCGTGGTCTGGGTCTTTTTGACCCAGCGGGATGTAACCCGCGAGATTCTCGATAAAATACCACCGGATTGCAAAGATGAAGATCGCGCTCAATTCATTGAGGATAAAGAAAAAGCGCTGGTGAAGAAGTGTGAGGCCACACCGAACAGAATGTGCCGGGTCTCCCGGGAAAACCATGGCCTCCGTTTTTTACTCCTCGAAAATCTGGAGATCCGGGATGTGCGGCTCGTTGCGGCACCCCCGCGGGCCATGGGAGAGTTCGGGGGCGAGGTGGACAACTGGCGCTGGCCAAGGCATACCCTGGATTTCGCCCTGCTCAGAGCCTATGTTGGCAAGGACGGAAGCGTTCAGGATTAT
>JAHJLU010000476.1 GCA_018821745.1 Myxococcota bacterium
AGGATCACGGCCCGCCGGCAGGGCAGGTAGCCCTGGATATTTATGAAGTACTGCGCGAGCTCCGCCGTGTAGATGCCCGCGGGGCGGGTCCCGTGGATGTGGATCTGCCGGGCCGTTCGCTCGCGGCACCCCGTGGCCAGCACCAGGGTGCGGGTCGCCAGCTCGAAGAGCCCCCGCCGGTCGTTGGTGAGGGAGAGACGGAACCAGCCCTCTTCCGGGGTGATGGCGTCCACGAAGGTGCCCGTCATGAGGGGGAACTGGAAGAAGTTCAGCACCACCCGGAAATGTACTTCCCCCCCTGGAATCAAACGGAGACAACCATTTGCCGAAGCCGCAGAGGGACCAGTCCGCCTGCAAACCCCTCAATGAGCAAAAACACTTTGCCGTCACCCTCGGATCATGTCAAAATACCCACGAATAGAGAAGGAAATGGAGCCCATAGAGCGCTACAACGTAGAGAAATCAAGCTGTCCGCACTGGGCAAAAGTCGAAAACAGCGCATTGGAACTACCATTAAAAGAAATCCTCCCCCATCTCGGTGACCTGACCCCCATCAACCACACCATGACCGAAGAGGAAAAACTCGCCATCATCCAGCGCGAATTCGACCGGCTCTACGACCCTTGCCACTTGGTACGCAACAACCTTGAGACCCTCGACAGTGTGGAGGTGGTACGCTCCATCCGAGAGGTGTTAAACCGATGAATACCTCCGAAATTCTCATTTACCAGGACCAGCAAGGGAAGATTAGAATCGATGTTCACCTTGAGGACGAGACCGTCTGGCTGACTCAGGATCATGTGGCTCAACTTTTCGGTAAGGCTAAATCGACTATCAACGAGCATATCAAGAATATTTTCGCCGAAGGGGAACTGGTCGAAGGCGAGGTTATGAAGAAATTCGGAATTTCCGAATTTCAGCAAAAAGTCCCGTATTTCTAGAATCTTGATGTGATTATCTCGGTTGGTTACCGTGTCAAATCGCACCAGGGAACACAGTTTCGCATCTGGGCCACCCAGCGCCTCAAGGAGTTTATTGTCAAAGGTTTTGCTCTGAACGATGAACGATTCAAGAGTGGCAATTCGATGAACTATTTTAATGAATTGCAAGAGCGAATCCGGGCAATTCGGCTTTCAGAGCGTTTCTTTTACCAGAAGATCTAGGATATCTACACTACCAGCATCGATTACGACCCAAAGGATGAAAAGACTCTGGAGTTTTTCAAAATCGTCCAGAACAAGCTGCTCTGGGCGATCAGTCAGCACACGGCAGCAGAATTGATCTATCGAAGGGTGGATGCTTCCCTCCCGTTAATGGGAATGCAATCCTTTGACAAAAAAGGCGAAATTGCCGTTCGTAAGAGTGATGTGAGCGTTGCCAAGAATTATCTGAATGAAAGTGAAATGGAACTACTCGGGCTGCTGGTCGAGCAATATCTTGCATTTGCCGAGACAATGGCTCAGCAGAGAACCCCCATGTACATGCAGGACTGGATACAGCGGCTGGATGCGATCCTTCAGATCAACGGACGGGAGTTGCTTGCCCATGCTGGAAAGATCAGCCATCAGAAGGCGCTGGAAAAATCGACGCTAGAATATGACAAATATCGGCAAACACAGAAGCAGATTCAGCGTGAAGAGAGCTTGAAAGAGTTGGAGCATGACATTCAGCGAATCATCCTACCCGGAAAATCCGGTAATAGCGATGAATAGAGACTATATCCCGTCTATGGTGTTCTGTGTAGGCAAGTGCATGGTGCCTTAAGGGGAGAATGCAGCATGAAAACCATACCTTCTTCTCCCCCCTGGGCACCGTGGCCTCCCCTTACGAGAGCGGGCTCCCCACGGGCTTCTCCACCGAGATGTGCACCTTCGTCCCCGCCCAGTAGTTTTCTCAAGCCTTGCATCAGGACTCAAGGGGAACGACAAAACCTGAATTGCATGGAAAAATAGTAAAAAACGATCTACAAATGACGCAATAATAAAAGAGCGTTGTCTACCCTTGACCGCTGGGCAAAACCAATCAGGAGCAAATCATCATGAAACGCAATGTTTTCACCCACATCGTCGTGTTTGGCATCGTATTGTTTTCCAACTGCAACAAGAAACCCAAGGAGGAGCCCCCAAAGGTTGCGCCCACACAGATGAAGGCCGTCAACGTCGTCACTCCCCCCATGAACACGCCTCCGGTGATGAAGGCCCCGGTGATGAAGGCCCCGGTGATGAAGGCCGAGGCCCCTCCCATGGCCGCGCAGGTTCCTCCCATGGCCACGGTCACTCAGAACGCGAATCAGGAAGCGCTCCCCATCCCGACGGGGAGCGAGATCCCACACAGTCAGTGCAACGCCATCTATGGTTCAGGAACCGCAAGCTTCCGCGCCAAAAAGTTCGACGACGCTGTGGATGCCTTCGCCAAATATATCACCGGCCAGTGTTTCGACCGGATCTCCAACACCATGGATCTGTGGCTCACGCAGTGGGGCTTCTTGAGCGCCTGCCAGACAAGCACCAGGAAGCATCTCCTGGCCTTCAAGACGTTCAGGGCGAAGGCCTGCAAAAAATATGGCGACGCGATCCCCTGCGACAAGCCGCCCCGGTGTCCCGGGGAAAAAAGCAAGCATGAGAAGTGCAACGAGCTCTATACCAAGGGGTCGGCCGCCTTCAACAAGAAGGACTTCACCACCGCCCTCACCAGCCTGACCGAGTTTGAAAAGGGGGAGTGTTTCGGCCTGATCAACACGTCGGTCGATCTGTGGGCCTCCTACCGCGGGGTCAAGGCTGCCGAGAGCCTGAAAAAACCGACCGGTAGCTTTTTGGAGCAACTGAAGAAGGTGTGCAAGGGTCAACCCGGTGCGTGGGCCTGCAAGCAGGCGTTCAAGAAGCGTTAATACATAACGGGCGCCTAAAAGCCCGAGAGCTGCGTCGGCGTGGTCCGGTCGAAGATGGTGCCGTCGCCCACGGTTCCGTAAGCGTTGTAGCCCCAGCAGAGGATGGTCCCCGCGTCGGAGAGGCAGCAACTGTGGTCTCCGTGCATGGAGAGGGTGTTGAAGATTTGCCCGCCCCCGACCTCGACGGGCACGTGCCGATCCGTGGTGTATGCGTCTCCCGGCTGCCCGAAGATGTTGTAGCCCCAGCCGGCGCTTCCCCAACTTTTTTTCTCTTTGAGGCGGAGTAGGCTCAAAATTCAGTTTATCAGGATTTTGATGAGATTACGCATCATAAAGATGATTACTGCCTGGCCATAAAATCAATGAGAATGGAGCGCGCAATCTGCCACAGCCATCCGCTGGGGAGGTGTTTGCCCAAAAACAAATTTATGCCTCAGAATTCTGATGTGGTGCTCACAGATGGAGCGCGTCAAGGCAATCAGGGTGCATCTTCCACACTGTAGAGGAGCGAATCATAATTGCCGTAGGGCCCAAGACCGTCGAAGGCACCGGTTGTCATGCCGATGACGAGAATTCTTCCGAGGCCGTCCTTTGCTATGCGCATGGCGACATCAGGTGCGGAGCTCCCCACTTGCTTGTCCCATTGTACCGTGCCCGCACCATTGAGCTTAACAATAGCGAGGTCGTATTGTCCGTAGGTGGTGTGTCCGTTATAGGCGCCGAGAACGCTGAAGGCGCCGTAGATGTTCTGCGCGCTGTCGGAAGTCAGGGTTAGGGTATGTTCACTGTTTGGTGTGCCAAACTGTTTGCCCCACAATGTTGAGTAAGGGCTGGACAAGTCGACCCTGAAGAGGACGGCGTCATCGCCTCCCGCGGTCGTACCGAAGAGGGAACCGCCGGTCTTCCCTCCTATGAGCAGATCTCCCGCGTAGTAGCCGATCCCTGTACCAGATTCATTGGCAGAGGTTCCGTACAGTTTGAGCCAGTTGGGAGTGGGGTTGGATAAATACCAATAGATGAGCATGATGTCGGAGCCGCCGTTATTGGTCTGTCCGAGAAGGGACTGGGTTGTTGTGCCCACGATGTAGAGAGCGTTGGTTCCAGTCACAACCATATCTACTACGTCTGTTGATGATGTTGTCTGGAACTGTTTGTTCATCCCGGACTGCCGGACTCCCGATGTGTTAAACTTGTCGACGATCGTCCCCGCTGTGGCGGTGCCTGTGCTGTATTTCCCCAAACTGAATCCAGCGACATAGAGATAATTGTCGTAGAAGACAACCGCGTTGTATTCATCGGCGCTTGATGTGCCCACGACTTTGGTCCATTGAACGACACCCGAAGTGTTCACCTTCATGAGCATCGCGTCATAGTTCCCTAGGGCGGTTTGTCCGTTGAACCCGGAACTGACCTTGCCCGCCAGATAGATGGAATTTGTCGCCGTGTCGATGTCGATGCTGTAAGCTTCGTCGTAACTGCTCGACCCCCACATCTTCGTCCATGCCAGAGAACCCGAGGCGTTGTATTTGGTCAGGAAGATGTCTGACGCACCCTGGTTGCTGACCCCCCCGAGGGAGCCGTAAGTATAGCCAACCACATAGACATTGTTGGCGGAGTCAATCGCCATGTCTGTTGGTATGTCTATTGCGGAGCTGCCCCACACGAAGCCACGGTGGCAGCTGCCCTCGCTGTAGTTGCATGAGGAACAGCCAAGGGTTCCCCACAGGTAGCTGCGGGAGGGGCAGGTGGCGCCGTTCAGTGCGCTCCCGTCACACTCTTCCTGGGGGCTCTGAATGGTATTGTCCCCGCAGTAGCCGGTGCAATTTGACGTGTTAACAGTGCAGTTGCTGGCACAGGAGACGGTCCCGCTGTAGAAACCGTTATTGGTGCAGGTCTCTGAGTGCATATCACCACCGTCGCACTCTTCAGATGCCTGCCAGGTGTTGTCGCCACAGAATCCGGCCGCCTCGCAGCTGGTCGTGTCGAACTCGCAGGAAGTGGTGCAGGAGAGGACTCCGCCATAAAAATGCTCCGGGAGCGTCCCGCAGGTATACCCGTTCAGTTCGCCACCGTCGCACTCCTCGTAGGTGCTCTGAAGCATCCCGTCACCGCACTGACCCGTCGATTCACATGAGGAGAGGTTGAAGGTACAGTCGCTGTTGCAGGAGAGTGTCCCCGCATTGTATCCCAGTGACTGGCACGTGCTCCCGCCGAGGTTACTGCCTTCACAGTCCTCGTAGGTGGGCTGGATGGTGCCGTCCATGCAGGCACCCTGGTCCTCGCACTGTGAAAGATCATACATGCAGTCGCTTCCGCAGTTGAGTGTTCCACCGTGGTAGCCAAGGGATGTGCAGGACTCACCCTGCAGTGCTAATCCCTCGCACTGCTCGTATGCTGTCTGAATTTCACCGTCGCCGCATTGCCCAAAGGCCTCACAGGAGGATGTGTCGAACAGGCAGTCATCTCCGCAGGAGAGGGTCCCGCCATGATAGCCGAGGCTTGAGCAGCTTTCGTTATTGAGTGCGATGCCGTCGCACTCTTCGAACCCGCCGTTGACCTCCCCATCTCCACAGACCCCGGAGTTTTCGCACTGTGATTCATTGAATGTGCAGTCGCTGTTGCAGGAGAGGGTGCCTCCGTTGTAGCCGAGGCTGTCACAGTCCTGATCCTGAAGATCGAGGCCTTCGCATTCCTCGAAGGCGGCCTGGACAGTGCCATCTCCACAGCGGCCGTTCTCTTCGCAGAGGGTGGTGTCGTAAAGACATCCATCTGTACATTTAAGCCCAGTGCCATGGTACCCGAGCGACTCGCACGTGGCACCGCTGAGATCCAAACCCTCGCATTCTTCGTGGCTCTCCTGAACGATATTGTCACCGCAGGATTCAACACACCCTTCCGTCTGGATAACACACTGGTCCGAGCAGGTCAGGTCGCCTCCATAGAATCCATAGTCCTGACATGATGATCCACCGAAGTTTCCGGTTTCACACGCTTCGCCGACATCCAGAACGCCATCTCCACACGTTTGAGAGGTACCGGTTTTTTCATCACATGATAAAGAGATGAAAATGAACGAGAACGTGAAAAGAAAAGGCAAAAGTTTCATAGTAATCCTCACTTTGGTTGAGCACCCAACTATTCTTAGCAAGCCAGTATTATTCATAGTATACACATGGACAGTGTCAAGGCAATTATCTCGGTTATTCCATTTTGACCGCGTACACACCCTCTGACGAAAGCTTGCGTCCGTGGTGCTCTTGCTTTGAATTGTCCTGATCTGGTGCCTGGAGGGGATGGGAAGAGAAGAGTGTGGGCAAAATGCGGAGGGATAACTTTTCCACTGGTGGGCGGAGATGATATAGGCGGGTACACCCTTGGGTTTTGTGATCGAAGGTTGAAAAGACGTTTACGGTCCCATGAGGGGATGCCAGAGAATTTTGATGAACGAACCCTGGGTTCGAATTGATGTTCAATAGAGAACATACCGGGCTCACCCAGGCCCTTCATGGTTTATTTTATGGAGCACATTTTCGGCTTATTTGGGGATGATTTTTCGCCCTCGGAGTCCTCTGGCAAATCCTGAAGGAGAGGCTCCTTATCTTTAAGAGCGGTTGCCTCTTTTTTCGTAAGCGTTTTCCACTTGTGGCCAGTGAGGGGAATCGCTGTGACTTTATAGTTGGTGGAGCAACGCCAGTAGGGTGGGGCGTCCAGATTCTCGCCGGTGTTCACCTGGCGCTTCACTTTGAGGTATTTCTGGATCAGATACACGCTCTTGGTGTTCTTCCCTTTTTTCCATGAGAGAGCCACGTGCTCTGACTCTTTAAGACCGGAAAGGCCTTTCATGGAACCATCAGTAAAATGCACCTGCTTCTTGATTTGGTTATCATCGAGAGAGTAGGCGGCGAGGGATGTTCCCGCTTCCTGGATCTGGCCATCGTTGCCGCTGCCATCCTGGTCCTCGCTTGCGTCATAAAAACTCACCAGGAAGGTGCCCGTCTCTTTGAAATAGGGGGAAAAGATCACCTTGGGCTCACCTGCGAACATGCTGCTCGATTGCATTTCAGAGGCGAGGACGTTGAACCCATTCACCCCCCTTTTCAGGTGGATGGCGATAAGCGTACCCTTTTCGTAAGGCTCGGCCTCCTCTCCAGCTCCTGCTTGGTGTCGCTCACGTGCCTCCCGTTTTTTGGCTTCTATCTCTTCTTTCGACGGTACGGCCTTCAGTTCGACAAAAATGACAAGGAGCCTCCCCTTGCGCACCTCGAGAACCCTAATATTCTTCTTTTCGTGATCCCAATCTGGCTTTTTGGTTAAAGCAGATGTGGTGAACCGCCTGGTGATGAACTTCGATAAATGAATAGGCTCCTTGACCTTCTTCAGGTCAGAGAGAAGGCCCTCGAATTGGGCCATGGTCGTTTGGGGTACCGCCGCAAACCTGGCCCCTAAATTGGCTTTGATCATTTTGGGTGTCGTCGGGGCCTTGGGGACACTGGCTTTTTTCACCTTGGAGGGGGCAGTCGTTGTGTTGTTAGTTCCCTTCTCAGCACAACCAACCTGGGCGAGAATGATTAATACACCAAACAAATTCCTCATAGTGAACTCCAGTTTTGTATGTGCAAAGCACAACAATAGGCGGACAGGACAAGTGTATCTTGACACCCAACCCCATAGAAGGAGATTTAACGCATTTTGGGATTTCCTCAAGTATCAAAAATCAGGCCGCTGGGGTGCAAATCGATTTTTGGGGACCGCGATTGCCTTGCTGTATCTTTTTTGTGAGCATCTTTGCGGCATTTGCGGGCACAAAATTGACTACTTGGACGCACCTCTCCCCAATTGATGGAAATATATACCGTGTTTTCTGAGTTTTACAGATCATCGAACCCTGGGTTCCAACTATTACATTTATACCCGCTTTCGATTAGAGACCTGAATTCAAAAGTCACGCAGGGGCTCCTGGGTGAATCGCAAATCAATATATAGCGCCTGGCACCTCCGATTTACCCTAGGTGCCTCTTTCGACCCAATAGGGCATATTCGTGATGCGGGGCCGGGTGGGCTTCCCCGTGGGTGTCTCCGGTCACGTGGAGCTGCTGCTGTCCGGTGGAATTGACTCTATCGTCGCCTCATGGTGAAGGGAGTTGAGCTCTTCGCCCGCGCCGACGGGGCAAAGGTGTTCGCCACCGGGGAATCCATCGGACAGGTCGCCAGCCAGACCCTGGTCAACATGGCGGTGGTTGAAGAGGCGGCGACGCTGCCGATTTTTTGCCCCCTCATCACCTATGACAAGGGCGAGGCCATTGCGCTGGCGGAGCGGATCGGGACTTTTAAGACCTCCATCATCCCCTGCCAGGACAGCTGCACCCTCTTTCTGCCTCCGAGGCCCGAGACCCGCGGCAAAATAGAAGAGATCCTCGCCGCGGAGAGTCACCTGGATCTGGACGCCATGGCCGCGAGCTGTTTGAGTCCGCAGAGACCATCACCTTCTGACCTCTGTTCACTGCAATAAACGCGAGGGGAGTCCGCAATCAGCAATGCACGGGGGCATGTGCCACTCCGTCACTCATGAGTGACCTTGCGTCCCTGCTATCATGAAATGTAATAGAGATCGGTCCGATGATCCGGAAGAGGCTCAGGTTTTGGCTTTGGAGAACGTTGGATCCACGGGAACTGCCTCAGCCTCAAGGGCTTGGCGCCGGGGAATTACATACGTTTGGAGTAGTATTCGACGACCTGCTGGAGGTCAAGTTCGAAGGGGATGGAGCTGTTGCTCGGCAGGGAAGTCACCTTGGCGACTTTTTTGCCGGAGTCCATGTCGATCCAGTCTGGACAGGAGATGGTGGGAGCACCAACAGACTCAATGACCACACCCAGCTCGGCGCTCTTCTGGCGGAGAGTGATGACGTCGCCTTCTTTCACGCGGAAAGAGGGGATGTTCACTTTGTGACCGTTGACGGTGAAGTGCGCGTGGTTGACCAGCTGCCGGGCTGCGGGGATGGTTCTTGCGAATCCGGCTCTGAATACCACGTTGTCAAGACGCCTCTCAAGGAGTTCAGCCAGTTTGTCACCGGTTGCCTGCTTGCTTCTGCGGGCTTCTTTCATGAGGCGCCGAAGCTGCCGCTCACCCACACCGTAGTTGTATCTGATCTTCTGTTTTTCGAGCAACTGGTTGCCGTAATCAGAACGTCTTCCACGTCTTCTCTGACCGTGCTGACCGGGCTTGAAGGGTCTGCGCTGCATTGATTTTGCGGAGAGTCCGGGGAGATCGAGTCCGAGGGTTCGTAATTTTTTAACTCTTGGTCCTAAATATCTTGCCATGGTTATACCTTACTGTCGTTTTCCCGCTCGGGAACACCTTTTGGGGCGCAAAACAGGCGCCACCTCACAATTAAGACATGGTATTGATATTGATTTTTACCATTCTGTCAAGGTGCAAATGTGAGGTGAGCGCGAGATAATGAAAAAAATATGTAATCCAAAGGAGTAATGCGCATCGGAAGGTGCACATCTTTAGAGATTCCCTCCCGGATCAACGGTGATCGTGATGGTGGGAACCACATTATCGATGATTCCGTCCCTGTTTTCGTCGGAAAACAGGAGAGATCCTCCCATGAGGAGATCATCATGGGTGGTTGCCGGGAGGGTGAAGAGGAGGAGGTTACCAAAAAGAGTGAATGCCCGTTCCACATCCAGGGGATTAAGGCCTGAATTGAAAAGGGAAATCAACTCCTCCTGCCAGGTCGTGGTGCTGCCCTCCTGGATATAGCCTTTCATGCTCTCCATGATCTGTGGACCATCGAGGGGGAGAGAATAGGGGGCCAGAAATCGCGCCCACAGAATGTTGAGCGCGATGCGGCCAACCCCGGTTCTGTAAAAGGAATCAGGAATTATCAGGTTTTCGAGGATTCCATCGAAGCCTGTGACCGAGAAGGCGTCTGGGGCGAGATCTTCTGCGAGTGCGTGGGGTTCACTCCCCGCCACCGGGAAGGTGATGCTGCTGATGCTGATGGTCATTTCGCCGGGGAGACTGGAGATCAGCGTGTCCACAGTGATCTGCTCAAAGGGGGCAAGCTCAAGGAATTGCCTCATGTTGGTCAGGGTGTGCTGCAGGGCCTGTATATCCGGGGAGAGGTTATGGAAGGCAGCCTCGAGGGAGGTGCCGCCATGGCTGTTGAGGGAACCCCTGCAGGAGCTGCCGTCAATGATGCCCCGCAGATCGATGATCTCTTCGGAGACGAGGGTCGGGGTTCCCCGCTGGCAGGCGGCGGCGTCGCCCCCCTCAAGCCACGACACCAGGCAGTCAAGGAGTTTTGTGCCGACGCCATAGGTGCAGCGGCCCAGATTGTGCCAGTCGGGGAGGGTGTTGGTGAGCCAGTCAGATACTCCCGACTCGGCCCCCGGGAGCGACATGGTCTGTGTCCCGTCCAGGGTGAGCAGGTAATCGGAGAGTGACAGGGTGAGGCTTGCGTTTCCTCCGGGGACCAGGGACTCGGGTGGCGGTGCCATGCAGCCGTATCCGACGGGATCCCCCGTCTCACCGAGAATTTTGGCGCCGAACACAAAGGGAATATCCACGGGAAGGTCTGCGTATTGGACCAGCTCATTGACGGAGGTCAGCGTGCGCCTGCGGGAGAAGGAGGCGAGGAACATGCTGGTGGCATCACAGGTAGTCTCGAAGAGGATGCCGACCTCCATGGAGTGGAGCTCTCCGAGGCGGGATCCGGTGTAGGAAAAGTCCAGGCTGAAATCGGCCATCCCCGACTCGGTGACGGTCACATCAAGAGAGAGGGGGGCTGCCCGTGATTGCGTGACGGCAATGGAGAAATGGGACGCAGAGGTGCCACTGTGGACGTCGATGCCAGCCAGCCCGTTCTCGTCTGTCAGAGCAAAGGAGGAGGAGAGGGAGGACCCCCCTGCCTGCCCGACGATGAGAAAATCGACCTGTGCGCCGGGGACAGGGGAACCGTCTGCGTCGGATACCAATATCCACAGTGGCTCGTCGGAGGCCGACAGCAGGTTGAGTTCGCCACTGAGGGGTTCGAAAAAGGAGAGCACATAGTTGCCCGTGTTGTTGGTGTTGTTGGTGTTGTTCTGTGAGACATAGCCCTCGTTTTTGCATCCGAGGAGAAGCAAAAGCAAAAATACACGGGTGAGAAGGCGGTGCATGGAGAGACTCCTGTAACCCCGTTCATGCCGGAAAAATGGACACTTCAGGGTATTGGCTCTATCACCCTATCACTATTTCAGTTGTTTTCAAGATCGCCGGGCGAGAACTACTCGAAGGAGTATCCCATCTCTTCGGCTGAGGGGAGATCGTAGAGTACGTCGTCCATGGGGTGGCGGTAGAGGGCTGACCTGAGGCGTTTCTGGTCGAAGTAGTGTCCCACCATTCCGATGGTCCGTCCGAGCATGAAGAGGCCGTTCAGGATGCCGAATTCGATGATTTCAGCTTTCTCTTCAGCACTGAAGAGATCTCCGCAAGCCGCCATAAGGTCGAGGAAGAGAATGCCGATGGCTCCGTCCACGTTGAGGATCAGGTTGTTGCGCTTGGTGAGGGTGATTTTTTCCACTTC
The DNA here is from genome assembly GCA_018821745.1 of Myxococcota bacterium. Lineage (GTDB taxonomy): Bacteria > Myxococcota_A > Polyangia > HGW-17 > HGW-17 > SZUA-580. The sequence continues at coordinate 11,461 of JAHJLU010000476.1, forward strand.
CAGCGCATAGTCCAGGTGAGGAGTCACGGGGAAATTCTCACGGGCGAATTTTTTCAGCAGGGTCACCCTCACGTCGGGATTGGTCGCGCTCTTGATCTTGTGACCGATACCCTGGATGTTGATGCCCTTTGCCTTCATCTGCTGAATGAACTGCAGGGGAGTGATGTTTGCGGCCATGGCCTCGGAGAACATCTGGGCCGCACCGGAGACGGCACCGCCGAAGCGGGGGCCGATGGTGAGGATACCGGAAGCGACGGCGCTCATGAGGTCTCTGCCGGCTCTGGCGGTGATAATGGTGTTGTGGGCACCGGAGACACAGGGACCGTGGTCCGCGGTGAGCCGCAGCACGATCTCGATGAACTCGGAGGCGAAGGCCGGGAGTTTTTTCTTGAACCAGAGGAGCCCGATCATCTCGCCGAGGGGCATATTGGACTCAATGACCTTGCTCATGGGGATGCCGCAGTAGAGGGGCTCATCGCCGCGGTCGTCGGTGATGGTGCAGATGATGCCCGTGGGTTTGCGCACGGCACCGGTCTTCTCGATGGTCTTGAGATCCTGGGGGATGGGGGGAATTTCCGGATCGGGGACCACCACGATGCTGCCGTTTGCGACGAGCTTCTCGTAGGTCTCGCGGATTTTGTCGCCGTAATCGTCGAAGGAGTTGGGGACGATGACGCCGGCTTCACGGAGCGCCGCATTTTTTGCCTCTGCGGTCTCGGCGCTGGAGCCTGCCTTGGCGCCCGCGTGGCCGAACTGAACCTCACCGGTCATTTTGGTGGCGATGGTTCCGGTTACCCAGCAGACCATGGGCTTCTTGATCCGGCCTTCCTTGACCGCTTCGACGATCTTGTACTCTTCGGTGCCGCCCACTTCGCCCAGACAGACCAGCATGGCGATGTCGGGGTTGGCCTCGTAGCGGAGGAGGTGATCGAGGAGCGTGGAGCCCGGATAAGAGTCACCGCCGATGGCGATGCCTTCGTAGAGGCCGTTGGAGTTCTGGGAGATGATATTGTAAGCCTCGTTGGACATGCCGCCGGACTTGGAGACGAACCCGACGCTCCCCTGTCTCTGGAGTTTGGATTCGATAATGGCGTCGATGGTGCCGCCGGTGTTGCCGATCTTGAATCCACCGGCCAGGATGCCGCCGACGGTCGCGGGACCGATAACGGTCTTGCCCTTGGCAGTCGCCAGCGCGGCCAGCTCACGGGCGCGGCGCTCGGGGACACCCTCGGCGATGATGACCACCGTGTTGATGGTGGGAACATCCATGGACTCGATGGAGGTGCCGTAGGCGCTGCGGAAGGAGGAGAAGTTGATCACCACGTCGGCTTTGGGGTGTCTCGCGGCAGCGGCGGCGATGTTCTGGTAGATGGGGATGAGGATCTCCCGGGTGCCCCAGAAGGTCTTGTGGTATCCACCGTTTTTCGCGCTGGGGTTAATAATGGCGGCCACCGAGGGGGTCTCTCTTTTGCATACATAGTCAAAATCGAGCATGCGCTGGATGGCGTTGGGCTGCAGGTTGAAAATAATTGCCTGAGTTTGTTTGGAAAACAATTGATATGCAGGTTTAGACATGTCGCACTCCTTTGCCTTGGCGGCTATCCGTTGATGTACTCGATACCCATGGGAACGATTTTTGTCATGTGGGTCTCGGGACCATACACGGTCACGGGGATACCCACCCGTTCACCCAGCTCTTTCATCCACACGAGACCCTGCTGGTAGTTGGGGCCACCGCGGCGGACAAAGATCTGAACCTTGGCTTTTTTGAGTCTGTCGGCATATTCTTCCACAGCTTTGATGATGCCCTTGAAGGTGAGGGCGACGTCGGTAAAGTTGGCGATGCCCCCTCCAATAAGGAGTGCTTTTTTCTCTCCGCTTCTGGTCATGAGATCCATGACGGTGGCGGCGTACTGGTAGGTGAGCTCTTCATTGGGGTTGCCGGAGTATTCTCCGTACATTCCAAGTTCGTTGATATACCCCATGTCGGAGACGGTGTCGGCGTAAATGACCGAGGCGCCGCCGCCGGCCACCATGGGCCAGATTTTTCCATCGGGGTTTAATATGGTGAGCTTGAGGGAGGCGCCGGTCTTGGCGTCCAGGTCCTTGATTCTGGCTTCCTCGGGGGAGAGTTTCTTCCCGAAGGCCATGGGGAACTCGTAATCGCGGCCCCAGGTGTCGAGATTTTCAAAGGCGGCGGTGTCGTCGAGTTTGGCCACCAGGTCAAGGGGGATAACCTTGCCGTCCACGAAGGCGAAGGGGTTGATCTCCAGGTAATCAAAACCCTGGTCCACAAAGAAGCGATAGAGGGCGTTGATAAAATTACCCACTTTTTCGAGTTCTTCACCCTGCAGGGGGAGCGAGGATTTCACGCAGACATCTTTTGCGCTGGTAATGACGCCGTCTTTCATAACCGGGATCTTGATCTCTTTGACCTTGTCCCAGTTCTCCTCCACGTTGATGCCACCGGCCAGGGAGAAATAGAGAACGTCTTCGTCCCGAAAGGAGCGGATGGCGATGTAGTATTCCTCTTTGTGGGGAATGAAGGGCTCAACCAGGAAGTGAGTGAGTTTGCCGCTGATGCTGCCGATGGTGGTCTCGCCAGCCATTTTCTCTTTTATCCATGCCTTGGCTTCTTCCCAGGTGGCGTCCAGTTTCAGCAGATTGTTCTTGCCTCTTTTGCCAAAAAGCATATCGGGCTTTGCCACGAGTTTTGTGGTCTTGAGCCAGGGCTCACTGGCCACGAGGGTGTCCATCTCCGTGTCGGGACCGATGAGCACGTAGTTGCTGTGCACATTAACGCCATCGATGGAATAACGGTTGATTGTTGAGGCCATGAGCTTCTTGCCGTCGTATTCGCGAATGCCTCTGATAGCCATTGTCAACTCTCCTTCACACGTGAAACTGTCACGTCGTGTTCTGCCCTGTGAGGGGAAAAAGTGGTCGACGGACCATCATCGGTCCGTCGACCACTGTGGGTTACAAGTTTACTCAATCAGCTGGCTTTTGCCCTGGTGTAGGCAAGGATGCCGCCGCACATGAGGATGTCAAGGTCACGCTGTCCCAGCTCGATTGTAACAGGAATGTCGGTGCCCTTGGTGAGGTTTTTGCCCACCAGTTTGCCCGTGGGGAGGCCGGCGAGATCGATGTGGATCTTGTCGCCCATGTCAATGGCGTCTGTGTCGGTCTCGAAGGGGAAGATTCCCGCGTTGATGAGGTTTGCCTTGTGAATACGGGCGTAACTCTTGGCGAAGACCGCCTTGATGTTGAGCTGCCAGGGGGCCAGTGCCGCGTGCTCGCGGGATGAACCCTGTCCGTAGTTGTCACCGCCGATGATGAATCCGCTGCTGGCCGCTTCAGCGCGCTTGGCAAACTCGCGATCAATATAATAATAGGTGTATTTTGCGATCTCCGGGAGGTTTGAGCGCAGGTGCTGGGTCAAAGAGCCCGCGGGGAGGATGTCGTCGGTGGAGATGCCGTCGCCGACCTTGAGGAGGACTTCAGCTTCGAAGCTCGCCGGAGGAGGAGTCTGGGGCCTGATGGCCTTGATGTTGGGTGCCCGTTTTACTTCGACCTTGGAGGCATCGGCCTCGGCCACGGGGGGGAGGATCATGGAGTCATCGATATCGAAGCCTTCCTCGAAGACATCTTGAAACTCCGGGTATTCCAATTTTCTGGGGTCGGCCAGTTTGCCCGCGATGGCAGAGGCGACGGCCACTTCCACGGAGGCGAGGATGAGCTTGCCGTCTTTGGAGCCGCCGCGTCCCAGCCAGTTGCGGTTGACGGTCCGTACAGAGTAATGCTGGTATCCGGGGACGAAGCCCATGCCGATGCAGGCATGGCATCCGGGTTCCAGCATCCGGACGCCGGAGCGGACCATGGTCTCGAAGGTGCCATCTTCCAGGAGCTGCTGCTCCACCTGCCGTGAGCCCGGGGAGCAGGCGACCTCGATCTCCTTGTTGACTCTGCGGCCTTCGAGCATGAGTCCCGCGATGGCCATGTCGCGGTAGGAGCCGTTGGTGCAGGAACCCAGGTAGACCTGGTGGATCGGTGTGCCCTCGACTTCGCTGATGGGCTTGATGTTGTCGGGGGAGCCCGGCATGGCGACCAGTGGCTCAAGGTTGTCCATGTCTACGGTAATCTCTTTATCATAGACGGCGTCTGCATCGGCCTCAAGGCTGATCCAGTCTCGCTCGCGGGACTGCTGCCTGAGGAATTCAAGGGTGACGTGATCCGAGGGGAACACGGAGGTGGTGGCGCCGGTCTCTGCGCCCATGTTGGTGATGGTGGCGCGCTCGGGGATAGAGAGGGTGTCAACGCCGGGACCGGTGTATTCAATGATATAACCGACTCCACCCTTGACCGTGAGCTGGCGGAGAACCTCGAGGACCACATCTTTGGCGGCGACGCCGTGCTGGAGTTTGCCGAGGAGGTTGACTTTCATGACCTTGGGGACGCGAGTGTAGAAATACCCGCCGCCCATGGAGACGGCCACGTCTGCGCCGCCGGCGCCGATGGCAATCATACCCAGGGCCGAGGAGGTGGGAGTATGGGAGTCACTGCCCAGGAGGGTTTTTCCGGGAGCGGCGAAGCGTTCGTAATGAACCTGATGGCAGACGCCGTTTCCGGCTTTGGAATAGAAGGCGCCGAATTTCTGGGCGACCGTTCTGAGGAACAGGTGGTCGTCCGAGGATTCCCCCTTGAAACTCAGAGAGGTATGATCAACGTAGGACACTGCTACTTCGCACTTTACCTTGGGGAGTCCCAGGGACTCGAACTGGAGCCACGCCATGGTGCCCGTGGAGTCCTGGGTGAGGCACTGGTCGATTTTGAGCCCTATGACGGAGCCCTTTTCAAGTTTGCCTTCGCCAATGTGAGTGGAAAGGATCTTCTCGGTTACTGTTAAACCCATGTTATTCCTCCTGAAAAAGTATATGTTCTAAACAAAGACTGATGAATCACCAAATTTATTTGATTGGAACTGATTGTGTGCGGTTGACGGTCCGGATAGCGTAAAATTTCTACCATGGGCTGTCCCTGAACAGTTGCCCGTTCAGAGAATATTACCTGAATGGGTGTCTGTGGAGGTAACTACGTTTATAACCAATAGAGTTTGAATGACAACAGGACAAAGGCGTTTTTTTCACTTTTTTCACGATTTGGTATGTGGGGCTGTGAACCTTGCTGCAGGATAAATGAAGAGAGCTGGTATGGCAGAAATCCGCAATAGAAAAGAATGCTATAAGAAACTCTCCTTCGAAAGCTTATCAATAAAAGATTTAGATGATTCAGAATAAAATTGGATTATACCAGATTGACTGGAATATTACAATATTAACGGATAATCAAGGAGATCTGTCAGATGCGTGGAGACAGGATTCCCTTGCCTGGAACTCCCTCGCCTACTATAATTCCTGCACACCATTATTTGGAGGGCGCCATGGATACCCAACACGCAGTTTTATCAAAAACGGAGCACTCTTTGTTGCTCAAGCGGATGGCGCTTGTCTCCGAAGATCCTATCGTCGGTTGCCTCATGAAACTCATGGCGGGGGTGGTGCTCGTTCTCGACGAGAATCGGCAAATCATCGGTGTGAACCAGAGCGCGCTCGCCAAAATGGGCATTGCCGGTGGGACGGAGCAGATCCTTGGCCTGCGTCCGGGGGAGGCTTTCCACTGCAAGTTCTCCAAAGAAGACCCAAACGGGTGCGGGAACACCCCCTATTGCGAAACGTGCGGTGCGGCTCTTGCGATTATCAGTGGGCTGAACCCCGGCGGGGAGAGTGTCCGCTACTGTTCCATGACCACCGTGGAGGAGGGGGGTGAAGCCAACTATTTGTTCCGCGTGACGGGGAGATATCTGAACCTGGGGAGCTCCCACGCAGTGCTGGTGCTCTTTGAAGACGTGACCCTGAGCCAGCTGTGGTCCACCATGCACAACAGCTTCCTCCATGATCTCAACAACACCGCCACGGCCCTCATTGGCACGGCTGAACTCCTTGATATAAGTGGTGAAGAGAAAGAACTCGTTGACGACATGAAGGTGCTCTCCCGGAGGCTCTCCAAGGAGATCGATATCCACCGCTGCCTGCTGGGTGATATGAACGCCTCCCTGCGCACCGACCTCACGGAGATAACCCTTGGCCAGATCTATTCGGAGCTTACGGGGAGAGTCAGGCAGTTCCATGACCGCAAAGGACGCGACGACTTCAGGCTCATGCCGGGGTGTGAGAATATTGCGGTCTTCAGCGATTTTACCCTCCTCTTGCGGGTGATCTTCAACATGGTGACCAACGCCATGGAGGCAACCCGTGCACACGAGACTGTGACCCTTGGGGCGACTCACAGGGGAGACATGGTGACCATCTTTGTCCACAACCCGGGGATGATTCCCGTGGCTGTTCAGCGACGCATCTTCCAGCTCCATTTTTCCACAAAATCCAGCATGGGAAGGGGCACGGGGACGGCCTCCATGAGGCTCATCGGCGAGAGATTTCTGGGGGGAAGCGTGGGGTTTGTTTCGACCGAGTCCGAGGGCACCGTGTTCACTATAGAGCTGCCGTCCCCCGCGGCCATTCAGTAGGAGACACGAAACACTTTGCCGGCGCGCAGGAGGATCTCCTTCTCGCGGGTTGCGATTCCCTTGCCCGCGACAATGACGCTGGCCCGGATGGTGGGTTGATTCCAGATCCGGGGGAAGGATACCTCAAGGGGCGCTCCCGGTGTGCCCGAGAGTGTCTGCTTGTTTCCTTCAAGGAGGCGCACCGCCACGGCGCTCCCAGCGGGGGCGGTGACGATAACCCTTGCGGGTCGCCACGTGAGGCGCTGGGCGATCTTGCTTCCAGCCATATCTTCTTGAATTACAACCGTTTTTGTGTAGCACAGGGGGTGCTTGAACACCAGGACGTGTTTCCCCGGCCCAACGGATACAGAGGAGATGGCGGGAGGGCGCGGTCCCCACTGTCCAAGGGTTTTCCCGTTGAGGATAATGGTGACCTGTCCCTGGGGAAAGGGAAAGATCTGGAAGGATCGCTGGACGCCTGCCATGACAGGCAACTTCACCATGTGCTGCGGGTGCATGACGGGGCGAATTCTCATGGATGGCCCCATGTTCATGGAGAGACCCGGCTCCATGCCCATCTCCATGGTGGGAGGGGTCATCACATCGAAGGGGGAGCCGTCATCAACGAGGCTGACGGGGGGATCCATGTCCATATCGGAGACGGGAGTGCTGTCATTGGTCACAGGAATCATGGCAGGCTTTCCCATGACCGTGGATTTGGCCGCAACCCGGGTGTGGGGCTTGTGTACCTTTGAGGAGGGGCTGTTGCGCATCAGAAGGAAGATGACGACGCCCAGAATCAAGGCTCCCGTTGCGGCGGCCACCGCCGCGATGATCTTCCACGGGCGCCTTCGTTCCAAGGCCTGGAGCTCATCAAAGAGCAGGTTCACCTCATCGTTGTCGGGGACCAGATGGAGCAGCCGGGCTACGATTTGCTGGCCCATGGGTGTTGCCACCTGGGCCTTTGCGAGCTCCAGAAAAGAATCAACAACCCGGGGAAAGAGCTCGTCTTCCGTGGCGTTCTGGTTGGCCACCAGTTTTTTGACGAGGGCCGGGATTGTCTTCGCCTCGATTCCTGCCATGGCCAGGAGCTTCTCGATGGAAACCAGCAGCGCCGCTGTTGACTCTGGACGATCCTCCGGGTCCTGCTCCATGCACTTGCGGATGAGGCGGGCAACAGGAGCCCCGATCTCGGGGCGAACGGATTCGGGATCGGGGTAATCCGTCTCGGCGATTTTAATAAGGACCGCGTGGGGGTTGTTCCCGGTAAACGGGAGCTCCCAGGTGGACATCTCGTAGAGGAGAATTCCCAGGGAGAAAATATCCGACGCCTTGCCGGAACTCTTGCCCTTGATGATCTCGGGGGCCATGAAGGCGGGTGAGCCGAGGATCTGGCCCGTGGACGTGATCCCCGGGTTCTCCACAATTCTCGAGATCCCAAAGTCCATGAGTTTTATCTGACCATCGGTGGTGATCATGATGTTTTCGGGCTTGAGATCCCTGTGGATAATGCCCATCTCGTGGGCATGATTGAGCGCAGTGGTGATCTGATGCAGGATAAGGAGTGCCGACTCCGCCAGGAGGAGACGGTGGTCCTCCAGGAAGCTTGCCAGCGTGATCCCGTTGACAAACTCTGTGACGATATAGGCGTGTTTGGAGTTTTTGCCGGAATAATCAAAAACATTGGGGATGAGAGGGTGATTGAGGCTTGCCACGGCGCGGGCTTCTGACTGGAGGCGCTTGCGGGCCTGGATATCTTCGGTGAGATACGGATGGAGGAGTTTGAGCGCGACGATCCTTCCCAGTGAAGTATCTTCGGCCCTATAGACTACAGCCATCCCGCCGCGTCCGACCTCTTCCAGCAGTGAGTATTTATCGATCTTCTTGTTATCCATTACATCGCCGTCATCAGGGATGGATTTCCATCCGCCCCAGTAATACCACGACCCGCTTCTTTTCTACACTGTTTTATAGGGGTTTCTTTATCCGGCCGCTTCACCGATGAGAAGATCCTGGTTGATCGCCATGGCAATTTTTTTTGCTGGCTCATGTTCGGGTCTTGAGAGCCCGGGATCCTCGTCAAGAATGGTTCTGGCGTCGGCCCGCGCCTTGAGGAGCCATGCAAGCAGGGCTCTCCCAAGGAGCATGCTCCCCGACTTCAAACCCAGATCTCCCGATTGCCGAGTGCCGATCATCTCGCCAGGGCCCCGCATGCGGAGATCCTCCTCGGCAAGCATGAAACCGTCGTGGTTGTTTGCCAGCAGCTCCAGGCGCTCCTTCCCCTCGGGAGAAGGTCGCCGTGAGGTGAAGAGGGTGCAGCGGGCGGTGAGATCAGCTCTTCGCCCGACTCTGCCGCGGAGCTGGTGGAGCTGGGCCAACCCGAACCGATCAGCTTCCATGATGATCATGTTGGAGGCGTCTGGGATATCCATGCCCACCTCAATGACCGTGGTGGTCACCAGCAGGTTTGTCTTTCCCAGCCGGAAGTCCTGGATAATTTCATCCTTTCGGGTGCTGTCCATTCGCCCGTGGAGGGCGGCGATCCGTGCCTCTTTCATGTTTTCGTGAAGGTACTCCAGCACCGTCTCCAGATCGGTGCGGCCGGTCTCCTCGCTCTTGTCGATGAGGGGGACCACCACGAATCCCTTCTCACCCTGTGACAGAAATGTATCCAACCGGGAAATGACCTTCTTCTTTTCGGGCTGCTTTGAACAGATGCTGGTGAAAGGAGGGGTGCGCCCCGGGGGCATTCCATGGATAATGGACTGATCCAGATCGCCGTAGGCGGTGAGCGCCAGAGTTCTGGGGATGGGAGTGGCGGTCATTACGACCAGGTGTGGCAGGTCTCCTTTTTCGCGGAGACGTGCTCTCTGGGCAACACCAAAACGGTGTTGTTCATCAATAATGACCAGGCCGAGGTCGTCAAACCTCACTCTGTCCTGTATCAACGCGTGGGTCCCAACGAGCAGGTTGATGTGGCCGGATTCCAACATGGCCAGCAGTGACTCGCGCTCGCCGGAGGTGAGCTCGGAGGTGAGCAGCGCGCTCTTCATGCCCAGCTTTTTCGCCCACTGGGACATGGTGATAAACTGTTGCTGTGCGAGAATTGTTGTGGGTGCCATGCAGGCAACCTGTCGGCCTGTGAGCATTATGTGTGCCGCCAAAATGAACGCAACTGCAGTCTTGCCGCTTCCCACGTCTCCCTGGAGGAGGCGGTTCATGGGGATCCCCGATTCCATATCGGTGAGCATCTCCTCCACTGCCTGCTGTTGGCCCGCAGTCAGGGGGAAGGGAAAGACAGAGAGGATGTCCCGGTGGTGCTCGCGCAGGATACGGCACGCACCCGTTGCTCTGGACTGGTTTTGTCGCATGGAGAGGGCGAGCTGGAGGAAAAAGAGCTCCTCGTAGGCGATGCGGATGAAGGCGCTGTGTTTTCTCTGGAGCAGAAGTTCAAGATCCTCGCCGCACAGCTCACTGTGGGGCCTGTGAGCCAATTTACGCGCCTTGTGCCATGAGGGAAACTCATGACGTTCAATGATGCTCCGGGGTAAGGGGTCCGCATATTCCTCCGGGAGGAGGGCGAGGGCGTTCTCCATGATGTTTGTGAAGGTCTTCTCTCCCACACCCTGGATTTTCGAATAGATCACCTGGATCTCCCGGGGGCGCTCCAGGGAGAACCCGGGGTGACTCAGGGTGAACTCTTTTCCCCGCAGTGTGGGGCGTCCCCAGAACCAGAAAGCGGCTCCCTTTTTGATCACCGCGGCGATTCCCGGCCACGCGTGGAACCAACTGAGACGGACTGTACCGGAACCGTCGGTCGCCTCTGCAAAGCAGCGTCCCCGCGCCGCCATCACTTTGGTGAGGGTGACGTGGATCAGGGAAAATTCTCCGTCGGCAAGCTGGGCTACGGGGATTGGGGTTCTCAGATCCAGATAGTCCCGGGGGTAGAAAGCCATGAGGTCGCCGAGGGTAGCTATTCCTGCCGCTTTGAGGCTCTCTTCGATTTTTGGACCGACCCCCTTCACCACCGAGAGGGGGCTCTGATGAAAACGCTCCAGGGGCGAGAGATCGTCATCACCGGACAGGGAAACTTTCGTCTTTTTTTTACGGACGGGTTTCTCCTTGAGGAGGCCGCTGTCGAAGTACCGCAGGCCCTCCCCGCACAGTTTTGCCGAGGGGTAGTCGGCGTCGAGGATCTTTGATGCCCAGATTTCACAGCCATCTGTGGTGCAGATGGCCCTGGAGATGAGCTCTTTGAGCGCATTCCACCCCTCGAGATCGCTGTTGGTCATGGAAAAAAGGAGGCGTTCACGGAGATTCATGCTGGTGAGATCGTGCTGCTACTTGAACGTGAACCGGACCTGATTTTCACAGAGACTGAAAATGTCGCCCTCATCAATGCGTTTGTTGTCAATGCGCATGCCGTTGTATTCGATGCCGTTTGTGGATCCGAGATCCTTGATGTAATACTGGCCGTTGCGCTTGATGACCGCCGCGTGCTTTCGGGAAATATTGGCATCTTTGATGGTGAGGTCGCACAGTTTGCTCACCCGCCCGATGATAAACTGATCCTTGTCAATGGGGAGCTTCTCGTCCTCATGGATGATGTAGAGGGTGAGCGGCGCCGAATCGGGCTTTGACTCGCTGAAAAGTTCTGCCCCGAGGCTGAAGGCACCAGAGCTTGTGGCCCTTCGACCCGCAACGGGGATGGGGGGCATGACGTTGTTCTGGTTGATGGCGAATTCAACCGTCGGCGGGTTGGTGCTGCCCGTGGGAATCTGGGATCCGGCACTCTCCCCGAACTCATACCCTTTATTCTTTGCGTAGTGCCGCATGGCCTCATTGATGAGATAATCCACAGAAACGGCGAAATCAGAAGCCATGGTCTCGAAGATTTCCCAATAGGCGTCCCGACAGTAGAAATGCCGCATTGATTTTTTTGCGTCCATATTTGCCTCCTCACGTTCGGAGAATATTACACAATAACCATTAATTGTGAAAAGTAATTATTTACTTTTCAGCAGCCGATTTTCCATGGCTGCCTTGACACTGGTGGTGAATTCCCCGACGGTTTTCCCCCAGTTTGCGATGGGGCGACCATCCAGCAGAAAGGGAGAAAGCAGTGGAATATCATTTTTTTCTCCAAATCCGCTCAACCCCCAAATGGCAGGGATAATCACCTCAATCTTCTTCGAAGTGATGTTTTTTCGTAAAGCAGGGAGAAGAATCTTTTTATCCATGGAACCGAAGGAATCAATGATTTTTGTTAATACATTGAAATTCAATGTATTATTAGCTGTCGGAAGAAGGAGTTTCAGGGCTTTGTCCTGGCCGGTGCACAAAAGCAGCCGATAAAGAATCGGTTTAATGGAGTCACGGGCTTCAAAAAGCTCGCCCTTGAGGGGCATGGTGTAGATGGCCCTGAGAAAATCAAATTCTTCGGATTTCATTTGACATGAGCGGTTGTAAAAGAGCCCCTTGGCGGCGCTCTTGGCAATTTTTGCCACCTCTTCGCTGCTCGAACGTTGATTTTTCAGATCCGTGAGGAATGGCTTGAATTCTTCATAGAGCAGCTCCATGGAGAGGGGATCTTCCAACAGCATTGCCAGGGCCTCATGGGCGGCCAGTCTGATACTGGAGTTGGTTCCCGGTTTGATGAAATTTGCCAGGAAGAGCGCCGCGCCTTGGGGCTTCAGTGTTCCCAGCGCCCGCAGGGAGACAATCTTGAATTGTTTGGTCTTGATCATTATCTGGAGAATTTTTTCTCCGGCGGATTTTTTCTCGTGCGGGGTGGCGAATGTGTTGAGCAGGGCAAGATCTGCCAGTTGATCCGCGTTGGGGCGGGTGGTGGAGAAGTTCTCGATGGTTTGTTTTACCAACTGGATCCTCAGCGCCTCGAAATAGGTACCATAGATCTGCTGCAGTTTGGATCGCGCCTCGGGTTTTTTGTGGAGGCCAGCCCGTTTTTGGAGGTCAACTGCAGCGGGCCCGCGGGTCTTCAGGTCTTTTCGGATATACCGTGCGTGGGCCGTGGCCAAAGAACCCCGATCTTTTTCTGGGAGGCGGTTCCAGAGCGTCTCCAGCGCCCTGAAAAACTTGAAATCGCCTTTCTCCATGCGATTTTCCATGTCTTTGGCGAACCAGGCGAAGGCGGCAGTGGCGCTGCTCGCTTCCATTTTGGGTGTCATGAACCGTGCCATGGCAAAGAGCGCGTCTTTGGAGGAGACACCCAGGTTCTGATCCTCCAGAAGTTTAATGAGCAAGGGGTGGATGGCTGTGAGCACTGCCCCGGCCTTGTCGGGATTTTTTGTGTTCAGCGTCGAGAAACTTTTGGCAGCCCTCACAACACGACCCAGGCGGATCAGTGCATAGGTTGCCTGGGTGAGAGTGGCAGCGTCATCTGTCCCTTTGTCCACCAAGGCTGTGAGGCCGTCGGTATCCTTCGCTTCATACAGATCGGCCACAGTTTTGGTTTTTTTCCCGCAGCCCGATGCCAGGAGCGCCATTGTCAGAATCGGAAAAACTAGTTTATTAACCATGAAACACCTTTGGTGAAGGGTCCGATGTGGCAGTTTGTCGGTGCTGCCCATGAGAGAGAACGGAAAGAATCCGTGGGCCGCATTATAGGACCTGTGAGGCCCTACGTCAATTGCGGCAACCAAAGTGCTTGACACGCAACGGACAAAACGGAAAAGATACGCCCATGGAAATCAGTTATAAAATCTTGATCGTTTCCAGTTCTTCCCGGACCAGATTCATTGCGTCCTTGTTTAACAACACCCTCGGGGAACCGGGATCCGAAGGAATTACCGTCAGGGACGAGGGCTCGGCAACTGCTTATCGTCTTCATTTTGTAGAAGGATTTGATGCCGCTTTTGTGGCCCTTCGGAGCCAGCCTTTTCAGGGACTCATCCTTGAGGGGGACTTTGATGGTCAGAGCGGCCTGAGGTTTTTGCAGACGCTGTCCAACATCCCATATAATATCAGAAATGTAACACCGCGTCAGGTGCTGCTGCTGTACATCGGGGAGGCCCCCTCCGCCGACACCCTGCTCCGTCTGGGCAAGCTCAACGCCGGTGGTGTCCATGTGGTAAACGGCGGGAAACGAAAGGGCGAGAGGACCAGCATTTTTCACTCTCTTTCCCAGGTGCTGCGACCGAGGAACTCCGGCAAGACAGCCATCTGTCTTGCGGGTGGAGGGATCGAGGGGCTGATCTATGAGACAGGGGTGCTCAGGGCCATCGACGAAATTCTGGTTGGCCGCAGTGTGACCGAGTTTGATCACTTCTATGGCATCAGCGCGGGGAGCGTCGTCTCTTCCATCGTGGCCAACGGCGTGCCTCCCTCTGAAATCGCCAAGGCATTCATGCTGGATTCCACTGTTATCAGCCCGATCAAGTCTTCCTCCCTGTTTGACCCCGCCATATCGGAAATTGGTGGTCGGCTCCTGAGCCTCATCACCTCATCGGCGGACGAGCGGGGGTGGTTGTTTCCCCGACTCTTCTCCGTTATTCCCAGCGCCCTCTTCAAAGGAGATCGCATCGAAAAAATGCTGGAGAAGGGCTTCTCGGAGGTAGGACGAACCAACAGCTTCGAAGAGCTGGGGGGGAAACTCTTTATTGGAGCGACGGATCAGGACACCAGTGAGCATATTGTTTTTGGAACCCCCGGGTGGGAGCATGTCCCTATCTCCAGGGCGATTCACGCCTCCCTCTCCCTCATCCCGTTTTATGCACCCCAGTGTATCAGCGGTCGCTGGTTCATCGACGGCTCCTTTACCAGGACCTCCGAGGTGGAGTTGGCAATCGCCCAGGGGGCCACACTCATCGTTGTGGTGGACCCGCTCATCCCCATAAAGGCTTCCCAGTCGGGGTATGTTCGATCAAAAGGTGGTGTTTTTGCCACCATTCAGTCTATCAAAGCCCTTGTGAACACGCGCTTCATGGGAATGCTTCCCCACCTGGTGGAGTCTCATCCCGAGGTGGACTTCCTCATCTTTCTCCCCGGCGAGGAGGATATGTCCATCATGAGCGGGACTCTCTTCAAATACCGGTACCGCATGGAGATTGATCGCATCGCCTATGACGCTGCACTCGACACCATGAGGAAAGATGAGGTGAGGGTCCGTGAAATTTTTGCCAGACACGGCTTTGAAGTTTCCATTCCCCAGGGAAACTCCAACGGTGCATCCTGATGTATCGAGGACCAGGAACAATCCCTGCGGGGCGGTTTTTTATTTGAGACTTGCTTTTACCCCCCAAGGTCATAGAATTTGAACATGAAAAAAATCCTCCTCATCCTTTTTGTTTTATCCGCGTGCAAACGTTCCGGGCTGGAACTGGAAGATCCCATGGAGAAGGGCGACACCACCGTCAAGATGTCCACCCCGCACCAGCACAACAGCGGTAATCCCAATAAAACCACCCGGCCCTCCGCGCTGGTGAGAAAACCCCTGATCTCCTTTTTTGAGAAGGGAAAGGAATCGGTTTTTCATAACCTGCCCGCGGCGAGCACCTTCACCCTGGCCGCCAACGAGGAGAAAGTCCTCGTGGAGATAATGGCCTTCCTCAACGAGTGGGATACGGCGGCCTACACTTCTTCCGATGAACAATCCGTGGCGCGGTTCATGGCCGATCTGCTCACCACTTCGAGGAAAGACGAGGAATACATTCCATCCCAGCTCAACTCCCTGCGCCAGTATGCGCTCCCCGTGATGTTGAACAAGGGGATCCCAGAAGGTCACACCTCTCCCGTGGCCTTCAAGAAGCTCAAGGAAATCTCTCTGGAGTACTATGACAGGGGGTTCAACCTCAACCATACCTCCAGAAAAGAGCTGCTCACGTTCCTGGGGGAATTCCAACAGATCGCATACAAGGGAAAGCGGAGCGGGCTGGTTGACTTTGTGCTGCTTGCGGAGCGCATAAAGCCCATCCTTCGACTCCTGAAGAAGGAGGAGGCCCAAGCGTTCAAGCACCTCGAAAAAACCCTCGCCCGTGACGTGAAGGTAAAGGAGACCGCCATTTCCTTTGCTCCGTTCACCCTCAGGGTGTATCCCGCCGCCCGGACCCGTGCCATGCTCCATCTGTCCGTCTCCTTCCCGGGAAAGCCCGGTGATGCGCTCTATAAAATGGTGGGTGAAGCGCTCAAGGCGCCGCCGTTTTCCTACGGGATTGTTCTGCCTGACCGTACCTTTCGGGACAACTATCTCATCATGACCAGCGGGCAGTGCGCCCTGTGTTTTCCCAGTAACGAGATCCCCGGCGATCCCACGCTCCCCAAAAACCTGCGCAGAATGGACTGGAGCACCTACGGACAGAAGGTGCTTCTCTCCCTCTTCGATAAAAACACCGCGTCATCGCTCGACGGGTGTGTCCCCTCTCTGCTTGATCTCACGGAGCGTTTTGAAGCCTACCTGGGTGGTGGGAAGGGCTTTCCTCAAGAGTCATCACAAAGTCATCGTATTTCCAAGGCTTTTACTGATGGGCAGATTCTCAAGGCGCTGTGGATTCGAATCTTTATGCAGCACCTGGTGCTCAGCCTGAAGAACGAGGGCTCCATTCTCAAGCCGGGATGCCGGCTGGCACCTGTACAGTTCAGTGCTTACCGCTATATGCTGACCTCCTCCCTGGGGGTTGATACTCTGAAACTCCACCACCTCGTGGACGCGCTCTTTATTCGCGGCCTTTTTGCCCGGTATCCCGCGAAGAAGCCCAAGGGCACCCCCCCCGACCCCAAGGCAACGCAAAAGAAAAAGACCCCCTACGAGAACATGGATGACTTTTTTAAAAAAGAGAAGGCCCCCTTCCTCTTCGAAATACTGCCCCTCAAGGAGCGGCTCGAGAAATTCCTGGAGATGCTCTCCGGTCTCCATGGAGATCCGGTGAAGTGGCTCTTGGAGGAGATCCCAACCAATGGCAATGTCCTGTCGGACAAGCGTCAGAAAGCTGTTCGGGAAGCGTATCTCAAACAGATCCCCTTCCGGAGAATTTATCTCCCTGCCCAGATGAATATCCGTCGTGGCAGAGTCTTCTTAACCCACGGCGTCGACGCGCTGGACTATTATCTCTCACGATATCGTTGAACATTTTTCAGACTCCATATTCTTGAAATGTAAAAGGGGATGGCAAGGCAGAAGAATTGCGCTATATTAGCGGTGATAGAAACATATTAGTTGCGCGGGCCGGTTTGGGGCATCACGCAAGGAGATCACCATGAAAGCATTCACAGCCGTTATTCTATTCGCCCTGCTGCCCGCCGGCAGTGCCTCCGCCAAGGTGTGTTTCAGTTGCAAGGACAATACACCCGCGGCCTATGTGTGTTCCGATAAAGACACCTTCACCGCCCGCAGAAACGCCCGCAAGCTGGGGTGCAAGATCTCCAGTTACTCCAGTATCTGCAAATGCGGCGCCATGGTCGACAGCAAAAGTGTTTTCAACCCCAATGTGCTGGTTACCCCCCGCAGCGTCTGGCGTCAGATGCTTTCCCTGTATCGGATTGGCCTGTGACCCTCCCGTTGTAGAACCCCTGTCTGCCCAAAACTGGGCCAAAGCACTGCTGTTCAGTCAGTTGACGTTCCGTACAAGGGGGGAAAAAGTGACCTTGCCAAGTCAGGTCACTCTGTTGTAAAGTCACCCCATGTCGAAACCTAAAACAATCATCAAAATTTCCAAGGTCAGCAAGTTTTACGGTTCAGGGTCGGCAAAACAACAGGTCCTCCACGACATCAACATCAATATTTACGAAGGGGATTTTATCTCCATCGTTGGGACTTCAGGAAGTGGAAAGACCACGCTGCTCAATATCATCGGAGGCCTCGACAGGCGCTATGAGGGAACCTGCCTCGTCGACGGACACAACGTTGAGAAACTCAATGAGCGCCGGCTTGCGCGGATGCGTAACGAGACCCTGGGTTTCATTTTTCAGTCATTCAATCTCATGGAACATCTCACTGCCTGGGAGAATGTGGCCCTCTCCTCCTTCTTTGCGGGGACGAAAATCCCCCTGGGGAAGGAGTATGCCCGGGCCACCGAGGTGCTCGAGAAGGTGGGATTGAAAGACAAAATCAACGCCTATCCGGCCAACCTGTCTGGCGGCCAGAAGCAGCGTGTGGCTATCGCCAGGGCCCTGTACAACAAGCCCCGCCTCCTCCTCTGTGATGAACCGACGGGAAACCTTGACTCAAAGACCGGCGAAGAGGTCATCGATCTGTTCAAGGCCCTTAACCGAGAAGATAAAATCACCCTGCTGGTAATCACTCATGAAGACAGGGTTTCTAAAACCACCGACCGGAGCATTCAGTTGGAAGACGGACGCATTGTGTCCACCGACTCCAAAAATGCGCCGGTCCACTGACAGACAGCAATATGAATCCAATCAAAACCTTCCGACTGGTAGTGAAAAACATCAAGCGCAACTCCAAGCAGTTGCTGCTGGCTTCCATTGGCATTGTAATCGGACTGTGGGCGTTCTCTCTGTTTCTCGGCTTCGGGCTTGGTATCACCAACGTGGTGGAGGGGGAGATATTTCCCTGGGACAAGCTCGAGGTCATTCCACCCGCCACAAATCTCGCCTCCACGCGTACCCGTTCGGGCAAGGGCGGTGCATCGGGAAACTGCGATGAGAATGACTTCTTCATTAACGAGCAGCCCAACGGTGTCTTCAATAAAGAGCTGGAGGCCAAGTTCCGAAAGCTGCGTTATCTAGACGACGGCGTGGTGGAGCTTATCCGGAAGCGTCATGAGGTCCGTACCGCCTACCCGAAGATGAAGTTCACCTTCCCCGCCATCGCCGAGGGTGGCATGGACGAGCTCCATCTCTCCCACCCGCTGAAGACCGAGATCTTTGCCGACGGTCTCAACCCCTCCAACCTTACCCAGTGCAACAAGGAGGAGACCGATACCGACATGGAGCGCCACAGGGAGATGCGTCGCTGCGACGTCATGTATCCCTTCAAGTTCAAAGACTACTCCGAAGACGATAAACAACTGGGGTTCTGTGAGACCCACAAGGATTGTGCGTCAGGGGTGTTCTGCAACACGAAAGAGACAGAGAATATCTGGATTTTTCCCATGAAGAACGAAGAAACCATTGGGTATCACCGATGCTACCACGCTGTCCCGGTGGTGGTGTCCACCTATCTGCTTGAGCTGTGGAACGGTTCCATCGCTCCTGCCCACGGGTATCCCAAGCTGTCAAAGGAGACCCTCGGTACCTTCCTCGGGCTCTCCTTTGAAGTCCACCTTGGGGAGTCCATGTTCTCCTCCAAATCGGTCAACGTGAAGCCCTTCATGAGAAAGTTCCAGTTGGTGGGAATCTCCAAGCGGGCTATTCCCCTGGGGGTCACTCTCCCCATCTCCTACGCCGCCCGCTACAACAAGTACTTCACCACCCGCGATGAATCGGGCGACGCCATGGAGCGTGAAGCCCACAAGTTCAAGACCTTCTCCTCCATCATCGTGCGGGTGAAGTCGAAGAAGCAGATTACCTCCTTTCTGGCCTACATCCATCGCCTGGGATTCACCCAGCAGGATACCAGCGCCGAGACTGTGGGGCTTGTCATCCTCTTCGTTACGGGGATCCTGGTGTTCATCAGTTTTGTCATCATTATTATTGCCGCAATTAATATTGCCAATACCTACTTCATGATTATCTCCGAGAGACGGCGTGAAATCGGTATTATGAGAGCGCTGGGTGCGAACAGGGGGAACATCAGAACCATATTCCTCCTGGAGGCGGGAATCCTCGGATTCATCGACGGATTTCTGGGTCTGCTCTTCGGGTGGCTCACCTCCCGCGGAGTTGACTGGGTTATCTGGAATGTTGTCCCCGATTTCCCCTTCAAACCCCCGACAGCCTTCTGTTTCCCGTGGTGGCTGGTGGTTTCAACCATCGGCTTTGGTATCTTCTTCTGTGTGGTCGGCTCCCTCTTCCCCGCCAACCATGCCTCCCAGATCGAACCCTCCGAGGCGCTCATCCCCCAGTAGGACTGAACAAGACCCCGGCTATTCAAAAGAGTCTGCACACTGGGCAGCGTTGTACTGACGCTGTGGCCCCCACTGCAATTGCATCTGCAGGCTGTGCTCCCCACTGAATATGATAGGGCGCGGGACTCCGTGGCCACAATATCAGAGTTTGGCGGGTGTTTTAACAGGTGTCTCGGGTGTTTTGGCCGGGCAGGCAGGGCACTCTCTGGGAGCCTGGATGACACCGGAAGCCATGGATTTCGCCAGCTCCTTGTATACCTGGGGAAAGTATTCCCCCCGGAGGTTTTTCAGGATACGATCACGGGCTTTATCAATGCCGTAGAGGGTGAGGTAGCTCTCTTCACCGGAAAAACTGAGGGAGATCTCTTTATAGAGGTACCCGTTTCTGATGTCCATGAGCCAGACATTGACCTTCATGGTCACCTTGATATCGTACATGGGTACGAAGAGGGGGGTGATCAGCAGGACCGAGGAGATGACCCAGGGATTCGCCGAGACCTCTGAATGTGCGGTCCCCGAGAAGATCAGGAGCAGGTCAGCGTGGGCCCTGGCTCCCAGGAGGCGAAGCTTTTTCAGCGAGACAGCGGGTTTGGGCTCGTAGCGGCTGTAGCGTGACGAGCCGGGGATCCCTTCCACCAAAATCGAAGGAATTTTATAAAAGGATTTCACGTGGGGCAGGATGGAGAGCCCTTTTTCAAACTCCCTCTCATCGGAGGTGAGGTTGTAAAAGGCCAGAGCGGCGGGGAGGAGCATCTGGGGTTTTGCCATGTAGGCTTTCTTAATGTCCTCGTCGTTTATTTCCCGCGCGTTCGTAGGGGTGAAGGTGCGTGAGGGCTCATAAATTTGACCGCTGGCGCAGCCGGCCAAGGCGAGAATAATTAAAAAGCTTAACGATTTCATTATTTTGTCCTTCCTGATGTGGTCAGGCCCGTTATGGCGCCTGGCCAATATTAGCAGAGTTGACGTGACAAATCAGAAGATATTTCCCCCATCGTCACTTGCCCAGGGCATATCTGCCCCCATTGATAATTGGTTCCAAAGGCGCTAATGTGTAAGTATGAAACTAGTGGTGCCGCAATTTTCCAAGGAGGATGTATATATGCTAAAATCAATGGTGCTTATTCTTTTGGGGTTGTCACTCATGCTGCCGTCAGGGGTAGCCAGAGGGCAGGCGCTCTACTATCATGCCCGTGCGCTGAAGAAGGACTGGGACTGGTCCTCGCTCAAACAGGCAGACAAGGGATTGTACTACTTCACCCGTGCCATGAAGAAGGACTGGGACTGGGCGGCCCTCAAGCGCACCAACCCCTCCCTTTATTATTACGCCCGGGCCATGAAGAAGGATTGGGACTGGGCGGCCCTCAAGCGCACCAATAAAAAGCTCTATTACCTGGCCCGTGCGCTGAAGAAGGACTGGGACTGGCCCGCCCTCAAAC
>JAHJLU010000477.1 GCA_018821745.1 Myxococcota bacterium
CAGACGCTGATAAAACAGCAGCGGAGCCCGAGACACCTACCATCTCGTTGCAAGCAGACGCTCCCGGCGAAGTCCCCCTTCTCTCCCCCG
Organism: Myxococcota bacterium; assembly: GCA_018821745.1. Lineage (GTDB taxonomy): Bacteria > Myxococcota_A > Polyangia > HGW-17 > HGW-17 > SZUA-580. Next base: position 91 of record JAHJLU010000477.1, read on the forward strand.
AGACTAAGGACAAAGAGGCCACGGACAAAGAGACAAAACACAAAGAGGCCACGGACAAAGAGACAAAGCACAAAGAGGCCGCAGACAAAGAGACAAAGCACAAAGAGGCCGCAGACAAAGAGTCGAAGCACAAAGAGGTCGCAGACAAAGAGTTGAAGCACAAAGAGGCCGCAGACAGAGAGGCCGCAGACAAAGAGTCGAAGCACAAAGAGGCCACGGACAAAGAGAATAAACACTCAGAGATAAAGGACAAAGAGGGGAAGCTCAAAGAGAAAAAGGACAAAGAGGACACAGACAAGGAGACGAAGGACAAAGCAAAGACAAAGTCCGAAAAAAACCACAGGGAGAAATCATCCGCCCCCTCCCCTGACGAGCCCTCGAAGAATAAAAAAGAGGGAAAGAAAACCTTGCTGTATGTACCCTCTGAGCCAGAATTTACGCCAGCTCGCCCCGCGGAAAATCATAAAACCGAGATGGCGCAATCCGAAGTCGGTGAGAAGCGCTCCGACCCCTCCAGTCTTGACAAAAAGCACCCTCAGTCCCCCGAGGAAAAGCCCTCGCAGCCAGTGGCACCGATCCCGTCGACCCCGGCTGGTATTTCCCCCGAACCCCAGCGGGCAAGTTCCCGGGAGCTCATAGAACTGCAAAAAATAAAAGCAAAAGCGCACTCAGCTTCCCAGCAGCTCAAAGTCCTCACCCGGGAGCTGGAGATCCTCAAGGCACGCCAAAATGAGATGGCCCGAAATACAGGGCCTGTCCCCACCTTCACTGCCTCCGAACTCAGTGAGGAATCGCCCCCGCCTGTACCTGGGGAGGATCTGGCAAACCTGGCCAATCCCCAATGGCTGCCGCTTCTTGAAGAGGACCCCTATTTTTCCGAGATCGTCCTCATCGACTTTATTGGCGGGTTGTATGTCGCGGCCCAAAAGGCGCGGCAGGATGGGGGGACGGGCTTCACTGCCCTCGCCCCGTATATTGTGACCGGCGCCCAGCGTTCCCTGTTTCGGAGGGCAAAACGCCAAATTGAATCCGCGGACACGCTGTTCACTATTCGCACGATCAAATCTATCGCGGTCGAGAACATATCCCTCTCGGCGCCCCGCTTTGACAAGGGACAGGTGTTCCTCACTGCGACCATCTCGGCACATTATGGGGAGATCTACCATGACCTCCCCGACTCTTTCTCCTTTTCGGTTCTCGAGGTGTGGGAGTTCAAACGGAACACAAATCTGCTCAGCCGCGAGCCCGCAAGAGCTCAGGATCTGACCTGTCCCGCCTGTAAAGAGCCCGTGGACACCACAAACCCCATTAAATGCACTTCCTGCCGCTCGCTCTACGCACTGGGAACCGATGACTGGGTAGTCACGGGAATCAAGGTATTAAAAGAGCGCCGGTGGAGTGAGGATTCCCTCAGAAAAATCCTCCCACCCCCACCTGAAGGAACACCGGAACGCCCCGATGATTTTGACAGTCGGTGGGAGAGCTACTGGAAGGAGCAGGGGGACTTGGGGCCCAAGGAGTTCAATGTCCACGTACACCGGATCTTTAATTCTCTTTATAAGGCGCGCAGTGAGGAACGAATAGCCCATGCCTGGCCGCTGCTTGTCCCGCCCCTCGTGGCGCAGCTGCAGTTCTGGTTTGATGCGTACCAGCGACAGAACCTGCGCCACGTTATTTCCGGCGCTGGAGTCGACATGATCGTCCCCGAAGAAATCTCGCGGGATCGCTTCTACGACATCATTACCATCCAGATATATCTGTTCCATCATGAGTACTCGGCCGACCGGGCCTCAGGGGAGCTTGTTGGGAACGGCGATTACAAGACCGACCTCAAACGATATTCCCAGCGCTGGACCCTGATCAAGCCGCGTTTTTCCGATTCCGAGAGGCTCTCCCATTGTTATGAATGCAACCAGGAGATAAATCAGGCCATAGAGATGTTCAAATGCCCCACGTGCCATGCTTTTTTACAAAAAGAAAAAGAGAATTGGCTCCTGAGCTCCATCACTGTTCCCAAACCGCGCTCCTGACAGTCCCTTCCCTGAGAGAAAAACACTTACCTTGAGTTAACTGTATTACAATATTTTTCTTCCAATACCATATATTTGACACTTTTTTTGTTTTTTACTCCACATCCTGTTGATTAGTGCTATCCAATATTGGTTCAATTATTTTTCTTGTGCGGTGGGCCCCTGCCACCACAAACGTTACTTAAATGAAAGGTTTTAACAATGAAAAGAAAACTAGCTTTACTGATGACTCTTGTGTTCATGTTTGCCTTCGCCGCCTGCGACGACGACGACAGCAACAACTCCAACAACGGAACCTGCGGCAACGACGCCATCGACGGCACGGAACAATGTGACGGCACTGACATCGGCGCAGACGACTGCACCACTATCGGTCAGGGATTCACGGGCGGCACCCTCGGTTGCCTCACGACCTGCAGCTTCGATGTCTCCATGTGCACGGGCGGCACCACCTGCGGCAACGGCGTTATTGACGATGGCGAGAGCTGTGACGGCACCAACCTGGGCACTGACGACTGCACTACCGCCGGCAACTACGTCAGCGGCACCCTCAGTTGCAACCAGGACTGCACCTTCAACGTAGCAGAATGCGTCGTGGATGAGAACTGCGGCAACGGCATCATAGACGCAAACGAGAGCTGCGACGGCACCAACCTTGGCACCGACGACTGCACCACCGCGGGCGACTTCACCGGTGGCACCCTCTCCTGCGCCATTGACTGCACCTTCAACGTTACCATGTGTGAGAACAACACCAACTGCGGCAACGGCATCATCGACGCAAACGAGAGCTGTGACGGCACCAACCTGGGCACAGACGACTGCACCACCATCGCCGGCGGCTACTCCGGTGGAACCCTGGCCTGTACCGACAGCTGCACCTTTGACACGGCACAGTGCACCATGGGAAACTCCACCTCCCAGCAGATCCATGTGGTCATCACTACCGCCGACGCAACCGGCCTCACCCTGCCCGTTGACAACGCCTACGTCACCTACACCAAGGCAGCCGTAGGAACCGATCCCGCCGGCTTCTTCGTCCAGGCTGAACTCAATGGCCCCGCCCTCTTTGTGGCGGTTGATCCCACCACCACCACTCCCGTGGTCGTGGCAGGCGACGAGATTTCCTTCGTGGTCACCGAGGTCGCCTCTGTTGGCGATATGACTCAGGCCATGGCCATCACCGGTCTCACCAACGTGAGCACGGGCAACAGCATCACTCCCCTGATTCAGGACGTGAACAACACCTTCGATCTGGTCTCCAACCTCGATATCTACGCATGTGAGATGGTAACCACCTCCGCGACCATTATCGATGACTTTGCCGGCGCCGGCACGGATCACTCCGCCGCAGTTGTCGAGACCGAAGGGGTAACCGGCAACACCAACCTCCGCCTCCGCCTCCCCACGGTGCTCCTTGACACCGTCGATATTTCAGCTGGCTGTAATGTTGATCTTCTCGGCACTCCCATGTGGCGTTACTACACCACAGCACAGCTCTCCATCTGGAATGCCTCCGAGATCACCATCAACTCCTGTCCCGCTCCCGAGGTACTTAACGCCGCAGCTTCCAGCCCCGCGAGCGTAATCGTGTCCTTCTCCAGAATCATCGACGGCAGCACCCTCGTAGCAACCGGCGACCAGTTCACCGTCGCCGGTCTCACGGTCAGCGCCGCCGCAGTCACCGGCCCCCGTGAGGTCACAATCACCACGTCGGCCCAGACCGAAGGTGCAAACTATGATGTAGTTGTTGACGATACCCTCCACGATACCCGCGGTCTGGGAATCGCTGCGACAGCAAACACCGCCACCTTTATTGGCTACGCCTCTCCTGCCGTCGTCGTCATCAACGAAATCAACGCCAACATCCCCAGCTGTGATCTGATTGAACTCCGCGTAATCTCCGGTGGTTCCCTGGACGGTTTTGTCCTGGGCGAACGGAACGAGACCCTGGTAACTTTTGCCGGCCTCATGGTGAACACCAACGATTACATTATTGTTCACATCAATGGCGGCAATGTGCTGTGCAACCCCGACAGCTCTACCGACGAGACCACGGGCCCTACGGAGCTCGACAACGCGACCTACAGCTCTAACTTCGACTCCGCCTATGACTGGTACTCCACTGACAGCGGGCTCACTGCAACCACCAACGTTTTTGTCCTTTACGACAGCACCGGGACAATCATGGACGCGGTAATGGCATCCAATGGCACCTCCAATCCCAATGGTCAGTCTGTATCCTATGCAGCCACAATAGCTGCTGCAGGAGAGTGGACCAATATCGACGGCACCGTCCCCGCAGGCGGCTATGTGGGCACCGACTATCATGATAATGCTGCACAGGATCTTGGTGGCACGGGCACTACCGTTGACGGCACCTCCATCCAGAGAGTTGACAACGATGACAATAACCACAAAGGTGACTGGGGTATGAGTCTCTCCACCTGGGGCGCCAACAACCCCGGCCAGACTGATCTGTAGTCCTTCCCCGTAAATTCTTCCTTCTTCACTTCACAATAATTTTCTCGGGGTCCTCTTGATCCCCATCCCCCTATTTGTCGTCAAACCAGTCGTGATGCTCCCCGTCGCCCCCATAGGAAGACCCGGGGATCAGATGCAGTTTAAAGTAAGAGCCTATCTCGTGGTAGCTCTTCCCCGAACCGAATCCATTGGTGTAGGTATAGGTGGGGATAACCCACAGCCCTCCCCAGAAGGAGTAACCCATGCCAAAATAGCTGCGTCCATGGTCCCGGATAAACGTTGGTCCGGCCTCCACACCGATAAAGGGCCCGATCCACTGGAGTCCCAGGCGCATTTTCGTGAGGCCCTTGAAGGTGGTGTCCACATTGAAGGCGATCCCGTAACCGTAGGGCTCCTCCTTCATCTCATCCCACCCTTCCGGGAGCAGGTTTATACTCAGTTCAAAACCATAGGTGAACCCTTCCCCAAAGGTGTAGGTCAGTTTTACGCCAGGGTTGATAAACACCGTGCGGCCTGCAGCCTGCACCCTAAAGGGGGATAAAATCCCGGTAAATGCAAGCAGGAGGATGAAAAAAACACATCGGACAATGGATTTTCCTGATTTCATGGGGGTACCTCTGTCCCCTATTGTATCGTTTTTTTTCCGATTATTCAAAACATCCGTGCACGGGGCACTTTGTGGATAACGAAGAAGACCCGGGGAAATGTGCTCCCCCTCACTGGGGATAGCGCTGCGCGAGGCGAATAAAAATCTCATACACCACGGGGCAGGTGAGGCGGTTCTTCAGTGCGAGGTTGAGGTGCTTGTGGATTTTTTTCTGATCCATGTGGGGATACTCCCGGCAGGCACGAGGCCTGGCATCATAGACGGAGCAGTGGTTATCCTCTTCTAAAAATGGGCATGGCATGGAGGAGAAAACCAGATCCCCGTCTTTGTCGATCCGAAGATATTGTCTGGTAACCTCATCCGTGGAGACTCCCAGAAAATCCGCCAGTCGCCCAACGTCTCGGGGCAGGATCCGGGGGCCCAGGGTCCGGCAACAGTTACCACACTCCAGACAGTCCCCCTTCTCAAACAGATCGTCGTGCCAGGAGTGGACCAGCGTATCCAGATCCCGGGGATTTTTGCGGCCGAGTCGCCTGGCCAGGTCCCGGTGGGAGACATGGGTCGCTTTGGCAAGGTTCTTGAGGCTGGAGGGGGCGTATGAAAAGGGCATGGGGTATTTCTAAGCCGGGAGGCTACGCTGACACAAGGAAAAAGGGACAGGGTGTGATCTCTTTATGCACCAGTCCCGCAGCGCTGTAACCACCGCACTGGCTGTTCCCCGCAGTAGATTAATAGGTGAAAAGAAGAGGCATTAAGGAAGAATCAGCGACGGCAGTCTTGGCACTTGGTGAAGAATTCCCGGGGGATGTCAGCCATTTTCTTGAACTGAAGCGCCTGGAAATTGGGCATGAAAGGCCAGCCGCAGGACTCGCATTTCTTCAGGGGGAGATGACGATCCCACTTGACGATGACGCGCTCTTCAGCGGTGTCGACCATCTTGATACAATCCACGGGGCAGACATAGACGCAAGCGCCACAGCCAATACACGCCTCGGGCGTGGTCATGAGGGGACCACCCACGTGCATTTCGCCACCGCGACCGTTGAAGTTGATGGCGTTCACTCCGACCACTTCATCACAGACGCGAACACAGAGCCCGCAGAGAATACAATCACTGCCCTCGACCGGCTCAAAGCTTGAACCACTCTTCAGCCCGATGCGTACTGCCATGTCTTTGAGTTCTTTGGACTCGGGTGCCCTGGCCTGAAGCAGCTCCATGAGAACCTTGCGGTTGGTCTGTACCCTGGGAGTGTCGGTCTCGATCTCAAGCCCTTCCTTCACGGGGAAGGTGCATGAGGTGACGACC
>JAHJLU010000478.1 GCA_018821745.1 Myxococcota bacterium
CAGACGCTGAACCAGCTCCTTGTTGAAATGGACGGGTTCGAGGGCAAAGAGGGCATTATTATGGTTGCTGCCACAAACCGCCCCGATGTACTCGACCCTGCACTGCTTCGCCCGGGCCGTTTTGATCGGCGAGTAGTGGTCAATATGCCCGATGTCCGTGGGAGAGAGGAGATCCTGAAGGTTCACGTCCAGAACAGGGATGTTCCCACTGCAGCCGATGTGGACTTTACTGTTGTGGCAAAGGGGACCCCGGGGTTCTCCGGGGCCGATCTGGCGAACCTGGTCAATGAGGCCGCCCTGCTGGCTGCCCGTATGGACCAGGAAGAAGTTTCCCAGGAGTTTTTCGACATGGCCAAGGACAAAATCCTCATGGGCTCCGAGCGAAAAACCATGGTGAGATCGCTTGAGGAAAAAGAGCAGACCGCCTTCCACGAAGCGGGTCATGCAGTGGTCGCCCTGCTTATCGACGGAGAGAAGGACCCCGTTCATAAAGCCTCTATCATTCCTCGTGGACAGGCCCTGGGAATGGTAATGCAGATCCCCGACACGGATCGTCTCTCCGTGTCGCGGGAGTTCGCCTTCAATAACATGAGTATTCTCCTGGGCGGGAGAATCGCGGAAGAGATCGTCTTTAACACCATGACATCCGGAGCCTCCAGTGATTTGGAAAAATGCACCGGCCTCGCCCGGCGCATGATCTGCGAATGGGGTATGAGCGAGAAGCTTGGCCCCCTCACCTTTGGGAACCGGGAAGAAGAAATTTTTCTGGGCAGGGAGCTCACTGTCACCAACAGCATCTCCGAAGCAACGGCACAGCAGATTGACATGGAGGTCTACAGTCATGTCATGCTGGCCTATAAAAAAGCAAAGGATCTGCTGGTCGCCAACCGCGCGATTCTTGAAAATGTCGGGCGGGCGCTGATTGAGAAAGAGACTCTGGACAGAGCGGAGCTTGAAGCCATGACCAGAGGTGCGTTGAATAAGTCCTCCTCATCCTTCTCCAGCGACATGGATGCTCCCCTGGAGCCATCTCCCTCCTTCTGAACATGCGCCGACCAATGGAACACCTCCCCCCCCTGCGTATCCACGGCCACACTATCTCCCTGTCACGACCTGTAATCATGGGTGTTTTGAACACCACCCCCGACTCTTTCTACGATGGAGGGAAATATCTGGACCCCATGGACGCGGTGATCCAGGGAATGAACCTTGTCACTCAGGGAGCCCATATTATCGATGTTGGCGGAGAATCAACCCGGCCGGGATCCACCAGTGTCTCTGTGGAAGAAGAGTTGATCCGGATTGTCCCCGTCATCCATGCTTTAGCCGAGGAAGGATTCCTCGTCTCCGTAGACACCATGAAGTCCCTGGTGGCCGAAGGCGCTTTGGAGGCCGGCGCCATTATGGTGAATGACATCTCCGGGGGCAGAGATCCTGAAATGTTTCGAGTGGTTGAAGATTATGGCGCGGGGCTGGTAATCGGCCACATGCGGGGCATGCCCGAAACCATGCAGAATTCTATTGATTTTTCTGACGTAATAGCCGAAGTTGAGAGAGAACTCATGGAAGCTGCAGGCGCGGCAATTGCAGCAGGAATCAATAGGGAACGAATCATCCTGGATCCCGGGATTGGCTTTGGAAAAACTCCGGTACAGTGTGCCCATTTGCTTGGCGCCAGCGGAAAAATTACTAAAAGCACAGGATTCCCGGTGCTGGTCGGGCCCTCGAACAAATCATTTATCGGGAGTCTCTCCGGTGCTCCGGTGGACCAGCGACTTCCCGGAACTATAACAGCGTCGATCCTTGCCTACCTCAGTGGGGCAAAGATATTTCGGGTCCATGATCCGGGCGCACTACAACAGGCCTTGGCAATTGCAGAGGCCATTTTACCATCATTTGAACCATGTTCAGTATAGATATTCTTGGATTAGACCTGTTCACCGACAAGCCCTCCCTCATTGGCTGGCTGACGGTGATCCTTGATCTTCTCCTGGTTGCCTATCTCGTATATAAATTTCTTGTTCTGGTCAGGGGAACCCGCGCATTTTTCATGCTCATCGGTCTGCTGATTGTACTGGGATTCTCATCCATTATCTCCCATTATCTCGATCTGTTCACCATCCAGTGGCTCATCGCCAATGTCATCAATTACTTTTTTCTGTTCATAATCATTATCTTCCAAAATGAGATCCGCCGTGCTCTGACCCGAGTGGGATCGGGAATGAACTTTTTTGTGGCGG
>JAHJLU010000009.1 GCA_018821745.1 Myxococcota bacterium
CGGGGGATACAAAGGGTTACCAAACCAACAATTATAATGGAGAAAGATAATGTGCGTGCCATGCTGCACCTCCTGTACGCCAAATAGCGCAAGGGGAGTGCCAGACTTTCCGGTTCCCGAGAAAAAAAACCACAGAAAGCATGGAAAATATTGATATTTAACAAAAATATTGAATGCCAGCTTTTTTCAACCGGAAAAAACCGCTTCAGTTGTTTAAATTTTTTGCATCATTATTTCAATGACTTAAATCAAAAATAGACAGAATTTCATATTTTTTCTCACCCCATGGAACCTTTTTTGGAGTAAGGATCTTGTGTATAATTCATCACAGCACGGGGAGTAAACACTGTGAATAGGCCCGTTTGGGCGTCCTCTGATGGCAAAACCCACGGAAGCAATCGAGGGAATCAGAGGGGGCACTTTTTTTCATTGGACCGCAATAACAAACTTTAAGAGGTTTACAAAAGTCCCGGGATGATTAAATACCCAGAGTATTGCCTGGTGGGATTGTGACGACGGTGACGGGCGATTAAACAGTGTAAGCTATTGGTTTTCATTACACTTCCTAATCTCCTTTTCAATTCATCCCATAAGTGCTACACAGCGGCAGGTTATTTGCCCATGGCGGGTTTACCCGCGTGTCCCCCCACGGGCTCCTCAAGGAGAAAAGAAATGGGTCTCAAAGAGATATTCGGAACCGCCCACGAGCGAAAAATGGTGGCGCTCCAGCCTACCATCGACTTAATAAACTCCCTCGAGATGAAGTTTCGCAATATGACCGATGGTCAGATCAAGGCGAAAACAAAGGAGTTCAAGGCTCGACTCAAAAAGGGTGAAACCCTTGATAATCTGCTCCCGGAAGCATTCTCCACCGTCCGTGAGGCGTCAATCCGGGTACTCTCCATGCGCCATTTTGACGTCCAGCTCATCGGTGGCATTGTCCTCCACAACGGCTCCATCGCCGAGATGAAAACCGGTGAGGGAAAGACGCTGGTGGCCTCGTTGCCCCTGTATCTCAACGCCCTCGAGGGCAAGGGCGCTCACCTGGTCACGGTCAACGATTACCTGGCCTCCCGTGACGCTGACTGGATGGGGACCATCTATAATTTCCTGGGCCTCTCCGTGGGAAAGATCATCCACGGCCAGTCGGACTGGGAAAAGCAAAAATCCTACCAGCACGATATCTGCTACGGCACCAACTCCGAGTTCGGCTTCGATTACCTTCGCGATAACATGAAGGACTCCATCGAGCGCTATGTCCAGACGCGACTCCATTATGCCATCGTCGACGAGGTGGACTCCATCCTCATCGACGAATCCAGGACGCCGCTGATCATCTCCGGTCCCGCCGAGGGGGCGGTCAATCTTTATCAGCAGGTGAACGACGTCATCCCCTTCCTGCGAAGGGATGTGGACTACACCATCGACGAAAAATCCCACAACTCCATGCTCACGGACCACGGTGTCACGGCGGTCGAAGAGAAGCTGGAAATCGATAATTTGTATGATCCCCGCAATGTGGAGTGGGTTCACCACGTCAACACTGCCCTGAAGGCACACACCCTCTATAAGCGAGATGTGAACTACCTGGTAGAAAAGGGACAGGTCATCATCATCGATGAATTCACAGGGCGTAAAATGGAGGGTCGACGATGGTCCGACGGTCTCCATCAGGCCATTGAGGCCAAGGAAAACGTGGAGATCGAGGAAGAGAACCAGACGCTGGCCACCATCACCTACCAGAACTTCTTCCGCATGTACAACAAACTGGGCGGGATGACCGGAACGGCTGAGACCGAGGCGGTGGAATTCCAGAAGACCTATAACATCGACGTCTCGGTTATTCCCACGAACCGGCCCGTGATCCGCAAGGACACAGAGGATCTCATCTACAAAAACGAGATGGCCAAGTTCCGGGCGGTTATCCGAGAGCTGCAGGACTGTCGGGAGCGAGGCCAGCCGGTGCTGGTTGGTACCATCTCCGTTGAAAAGACCGAGGTGCTCTCCAAACTCCTCACACGGCAGAAGATCGTCCATGAAGTACTCAATGCCAAAAACCACTGGCGCGAGGCCGATATCGTGGCACAGGCGGGCCGAAAGGGTGCGATCACCATCTCCACCAACATGGCCGGTCGTGGTACCGATATTATTCTGGGTGGAAACCCCACCTTCCTGGCCAAGCAGGAAGTGAATCCCGATGAGGATCCTGAAGGATACGTGGCCGCCCTGGAGCGATGGCAGGTAGCCTGCGCCAAAGAAAAGGAAGAGGTGCTGGCCGCCGGTGGGCTGCACATCCTGGGCACCGAACGCCATGAATCCCGCCGGATTGACAACCAGCTCCGCGGTCGTTCCGGCCGCCAGGGTGATCCGGGCAGCTCCCGATTTTACATCTCTCTTGAAGATGACCTCATGCGTATCTTTGGCGCCGAGCGCCTCCAGCGCATGATGGAGTGGATGAAAATGCCCGAGGATGAGCCCATCCAGCATCGGCTGGTCTCCCGCTCCATCGAGGACTCCCAGCGTCGTGTTGAGGCCCAGAACTTCGACATCAGAAAGAACCTGCTGGAATACGACAACGTCATGAACAACCAGCGCCAGGCCATATATAAACTGCGGCGCAATGTTCTCGAGGGGTATTACCAGGAAGAGATCTCCGAAGAAGAGATCAAAGCGGGGAAAAAACCAAAGGTCCCCACCACCTCGGGCCCATGGACCATGGATAAACTGGGCAAACGCATCAAGCCCTGGGTTATCCGCATCATGGACTACTTCATCCTCAAGGCCGAGGAGCGGAAAGCCGAGGCGGCTGGCATCGACACCACCGCAGAAGGGGTGGAGATCCCATCGGTCCCCTTCGAGCATTTGAATCTGGACTCACGAAACGTGACCCATGAACTGTATCGTAACTTCGGGGCCGTGGTGGACCTTGAAGACGAGCTGCTCATGAGCAAAAACGCCTGCGTCGAGAAGTGTGTGGAGGTGATCTCCGCTTCTCTCATCCAGCAGCGCGAACGGATTCTCGACCTCATGGACGAGCTCCTGGGCTCCATGCTGGCTATCCACTGTCCCCCCGAGCAACACCCCGAAGACTGGGACATGGAAGGGCTGCTCAAAGAGATCAGTGAGGTCTTCAACCTCAAGGCCGACATCGACGACAGCACCCCCATGGACACCAAGGTCTATGCCCGCATCATCTTCAAACAGCTTGAAGAGATCATCACGGCCAAAGAGGAATCCATGGGGACGGTGCAGTTCCTCTTCTTCGCCCGCCACTACTATCTCGATGAGATCGACTCCAACTGGATCGATCACCTGCGCCGCATGGACCACCTGCGAGAAGGTATCGGACTTCGGGGCTACGCCCAGAAGGACCCGAAAATGGAATACAAAAAAGAGGGTTACAACCTCTTCAGTTCCATGACCTTTGACATCAAACAGGGCGTCATTCAGCGAATTTTTGCCATCGAGATCGAAGAGGAGACCGATGAGCTCCCCGACTACGAGCACAAGCAGATGGCGACCCGGGCCACCCTCTCGGGCGGGCAGACAGCGGCAGCCTCGGCGGGAACTCCGGGCTCAGAACCATCCAAAGTTGAACTGAGGAAACTCATCAAGCGGATTCCCCGAAATGGCCCGTGTCCCTGCAACAGTGGCAAAAAATACAAGGTGTGTCACCTGCGCAAGGATGAGGCAGCCATCCGCAAGGGTGAAGCCCCCGAGTGGTACGAGGAGTACTAGCCTGCTTTTCAACAGGCTGTTTCACCCGGTGCAACCTTCCCCCGAGGCAGGTGTCCATTACACTGAGGAGGTATGCCATGAAACAAATATTGATCACTCTGACAGCGCTCATTGCCCTTACAGCGTGCGGAGGTTCCCAAAAAACCGCTTCATCCATGCCGGCCGCTCACATCCCCGATGGTTCCAAGGCCGTGCTGGAGGTGTTTTTTGATAGCAACGCCCGCCCCGGCATGTCACGGGAGGCGAAGCATCCTCTTACCTCTGCCGTGATGGCTCTCGATGCCCTCAAGCAAATTTTTTCCGAATTCAAGGATCGGGTGGAGTGCTACACCACCGTGAAGGACCACTTTGTGTTCTCCATCCGCCCCGAAAAGAGCGAGGGTGATCCCGGGGTCGCTGCCTGCTCCTACACACTGATTATCTATGCCAAACACAACGAAAAGCTCATGCGCTATTACTGGTTGTTGCGGCAGTAATTCCAATGGATTCCCCCAAGGGCCACCTGCCCTGTGAAACCGTGACCACCATTTTGGAGTCCATCTCCGACGGTGTCTTCACCGTTGATCAGAATTTCTTCATCACCTCATTCAACAGGGCCGCGGAGACTATCACCGGTATCCCCAGGGACAAGGCCATCGGCAGACGATGCCATGAGGTCCTTCGCCCCAGCTTCTGCTCCTCCGGATGCGCCCTTGACCGCACTGTCAGGGAAGGTCGCCCCCTCCTCAATCAGAGCGGATACTTTCTCATGGCCAGGGGCAACCGCATCCCCGTCTCCATCTCCACGGCTCTGCTCAAGGATCGTGACGGCACTGTCCAGGGAATGGTTGAGACCTTCAGCGACCTCTCCCGTGAGGAGGAGCTCCGGCGGGAGCTGCAGGGCACCATCAAGGTGGGGCGAATCATCACCCGTTCGCCCCTTCTGCGACGAATCCTCGATGTCCTCCCCCAGATTGGCATGTCAAAAAGCCCGGTGCTCATCGAAGGAGACACGGGGACTGGAAAAGAACTCCTGGCACGGGAGATTCATCTGCTCTCGGAGCGTCGCGGCAAGCCCTTCGTGGCCCTCAACTGCGGGGCCCTTCCCGACACACTCCTGGAGAGCGAGCTCTTCGGATACAAGGCCGGGGCATTCACTGGAGCACTTCGGGACAAGCCGGGACTTTTTGCTACAGCCCACCAGGGGACCCTCTTTCTGGACGAGATCGGGGAAGTCTCGCCCGCGTTCCAGGTCAAGTTGCTGAGAGTCCTCCAGGAGGGTCGATACACGCGCCTGGGCGACGTCAAAGAGCAAGAGACCGATGTGCGGCTCGTCGCCGCTACAAACAAGAGACTGGCCACGGAGGTGGAGCGGGGAAATTTCCGTGAGGACCTCTATTATCGTATCAATGTCGTTCCTCTGGTCATCCCCCCACTCTCCCGAAGACCCGAAGATATCCCGCTGCTCGTGAACCACTTTGTGGAGCGTTTCTCCCGGATTCTCGGCAGACAGATTCAAGGGGTTGACCCTTCGGCCCTGGCGCTGCTGCTGACACACCCGTGGAAGGGCAACATCAGGGAGTTGGAGAATGCCGTGGAGCGGGCCTTTGTTCTCTCCACGGGGAACACCCTTCTGCCGGAGCATTTTCCTGGAATCGTCGGCTCGAGACTCCCCGAGGGAGACTTGAAAGAATCCCCCGGTGATTTTGACGCACAGATGGACACCGCTGCCCGCCGGGTTATCCAGCACGCCATCTCCATGGCGGGGTCACGGCAGGGAGCGGCCAAGCTTCTGAACCTGCACAGAACCACCCTCTACCGCAAAATGAAGGACCTGGGTCTTGGTTCGTGAACCGCGGGCGGGCATTCCCCCCTTCTTTTTGTAACCCCTAAGGGTTTCCCGTGGTTTTTACCGGCATGGGTGTCAGGGCGGGCATGGGCTGGGGATGTTCATGCCACAGCATGGATGTTTTTCCTGTCTTTTTGTCCAGACGGTAACACTCAGCGCCGCCACTCATGCCCCCTCCCGATCTGTGGTGCACCGTGATTTTATAATAGTCGGGAAACTCCACGATGGTGAGTCGATCGTTTTTGTATCCGGCGGTGAATTGTCTCAGATACTCCCCGGGCGTTTTGGGCCTGGTCGTGTTTCGGGCGTTCCGAGGCTGCAGGGGTGCTCGGGGCTCCCCGGGTGCTCGGCGCTGCCCCGGCGGCAGTGTCGGCTCCCCGTGGCCGGATACCCCGGCAGGTGTCGTATCGGCACCGGGCTGGCCACAACAGGCCGACACCAGCGCAATAATAAAAACAACTCCTCGTCCGCTCATGGGAACTCCTCCGTAGGATACATGCTTCCTGCAACCAATATTTGGACACTATCTTTTCGTACTCTCCAACTCAACCACATTTTTTCCTGCCGCGATGCAGTATTGCAACATATTCTTCCCATTATGATGCATTATTGCATCACCACCCCCCCCTTCTCGCAGCGTCCATTCCACTCGCTGTTGAATTATTTACCAAAATAGTAAATTCAATGATTGGGCACTGAACTTGCGGCACTAAGGCCCGTCGGGGGGCGCGAAAGGACACAAATGGCACAAAAACGCATCGTTATTATTGGCGGCAGCGCCGCTGGACCCAAAACCGCCGCCCGCGCCAGGCGACTGGACCAGAGAGCCCTCATCACCCTGATTGAACGGGGGCCCGACCTCTCCATGGCTTCCTGCGGATACCCCTATTACGTTGGTGGTGTCTTCGACTCACGAAACTGCCTCATCGAGACCCCCACGGGGGTCCCCAGAAACCCGGGCTTCTTCCTCAACGCGAAGAATATCATCGCCAGAGTCAACTGCGAAGTAACAACCATTGATCGCGCTCAGCGCACCGTCACATGCCGGAACACCCTCACGGGCGAGGTCGATGTGGTCCCCTATGACAAGCTCATGATCGCCACGGGTTCATCCCCGAGACTTCCCCCCCTGGAGGGGATCGACCTTGAGGGCGTCACCACCCTCCAGTCCATGAAGGATGCCGACTACCTGCGTGCCATCCGGGATGAAAGGCGTGTAAAAAAGGCCATCATCATCGGCGGGGGTCTCATCGGTATCGAGACCGCTGAAGCGCTCCAGCTCGCGGGCATCGAGATCACCATAGTGGAGCTCATGGACCAGCTCCTCCCCTTTTTGGACTGGCAGTTGGCCAAACTGGTGGAGAACCACCTCAAGTCCAAGGGCGTCAATGTCCTCCTGGGGAACGGTGTGGCCGCATTCACGGGAGAGGCTGGCACGCTCACGGGCGTCAAACTCGCCAGCGGCACAGAGCTTCCCTGTGAGCTGGCGGTTGTAGCCGTTGGCGTAAAGCCCAGCTCCCAACTGGCAAAGGCAGCGGGGCTGGAGATCGGTGTCACCGGCGGGATCAAGGTCAACCATTTCATGGGGACCACGGACCCCGATATTTACGCCGCGGGGGACTGTGTGGAGATCTGCAACTGCATCACCGGTGCCCAAACCTACGCCCCCATGGGTGATCTGGCCAACCTCCAGGGTCGGGTCGCTGCGGACAACATCATCCTCGGCGACAGCGTCCAGTTCTCGGGGACCATCAACACCGGGATTTGCAAAATATTCGACTTCGCCGCGGGGGCCACCGGACTCACGGAGGCTGCAGCCTTGAAAGCAGGCTATGACGTGGAGACCGTGGTCAACGCGAGCCCTGACAAGCCGGGGTTTATGGGCGCAAAGTTGCTGGTCTCCAAAATGGTGGTGGACAGAAAAACAGGAAAGCTTCTGGGATATCAATGCACCGGTCCCGGTGACGTGTCCAAGCAGGTCGCCCAGGGGGCCATGGCCATCCGAGGCCAACTGACCGTCGCACAGATGATGGATCTTGATCTGCCCTATGCGCCCCCCTTCTCTCTGGCAATTGACCACTTCATTGCCTCGGCTCACATAATGGACAACAAGCTCAAGGGCCGCATGAGCGGTATCTCCACCCGACAGGTCCGGGAGATGCAGTGCAGGGGCGAGAAGGGAACCTTCTTCCTGGATGCCCGCGGTCCCGACGAGTTCGAGGCCATGCGCCTGGGAATCGGGGAGGTCCTCATCCCCCTGGGCGCCCTGAGGAAAAGACTGGGTGATCTGCCACCTGACAAAAATCACCCCATTGTCTGTTACTGCAAGATCTCCCTTCGGGGATATGAAGCCGCGCTCATTCTCATGGACGCAGGCTATACCAATGTTCGCGTCATGGAAGGCGGCATCATGGCCTGGCCCTTCCCACGGGAAAAATAGGAGAATTTATATGAAAATTGCTGTACCTGTAGAAAACGGAGTCCTCTCAGCCCACTTTGGTCACTGTGAGCACTTTGCCCTCATCACCGTAAATGAAGCGGGAGTCATCACAGAAGAGGAGTCTGTGGACGCCCCCCAGCACCAGCCCGGTCTCTTTCCACGCTGGCTCTCCAGCCTGGGAGCCGACGTGATAATCGCCGGCGGCATGGGACAGATGGCCCGCCAGCTCTTTGAGCAGAACAACATCGAGGTGGTGGCAGGCGCTCCCACCCAGGCGCCGAAAACGCTGGTGGAATCCTTTATCAAAGGCACCATGGGAACCAATGACGCCCCCTGTGAAGGTGGCCACGGCCACGGAGGGGATTGCGGCGGCCACTGAGCCTTTTACCGCTTTCGCTAATCACCCTTTTACGGTATTACCAGGCAGCAGAAGGGACCCCTATTCCTGCCCTCCTCCGGATCGTTTCCATATGAAGTTTTTTCAGAAATCTGGGGAGATTTCTCCAGATTCGGTGATACCCGTAGCCACCCTTCTTCATCTCCCGGATAGCCTCTTTTTTCGACCACCCCTGCACGGCAACCCGGTACACGGCCACCATGACCCCGGTCCTGTCCGCACCATGTTGACAATGGACCAGCACCGGGGTTTTGGAAGGGTCGTTGACAATTTTCAGGAACCGCACCACGTCCTCCACCTCGGGGTGCCACGCCTTCACCTGGATGTGCTCATGGAACAGTCCCGTCCCGGTGAGTTTGTCCGTGTCCGAGTGGAGCGCTCGAAGATTCACAACGGTCTTGATGCCCATGCGTTTCGCCTCACGCATCCCTTCGGCGGTGGGCTGGGCACTCCGGTACAACACGGGAGATACCCGATGCAGATTGGGAAGCCCCGGCCGGTTCAGTTCCCGAGCCCAGCTGCCGGGTCTGTCAGAAGAGCCTCTGCGGGAACTCTCATCTGAAGAAGAGGAGACCGGGGAACAGTTGAAAAACAAAACAATACTGAGGAGAGAAAAATATTTGGTCATGGGTACTCCCGATGTTTTACCGTTTGCTGCTCAAATCCTGCAGAAGGGGCTTCACAACATAGGCAGGGGAGGGAACCGCCTCCACAAACCCCATTCTCACCAACTGGAGAATCGGTTCAGTGAGCTCGGGAACCTGAAAAATAGCCCCCGTTTTTATGGATATTAACAGACTAAGGGCCGCCTCACCACCTACCATCGGGGCAAGGGCCATGTGGAGTTCCATCACCTGATCCTCCGCCTTTTGCCCCTTGAGCGAGGCAATCCTCTTTATGGTCTCGGTGGGCACTTCAATTCCCAGGGCTCTTGCCTCCTCATAGATTGCCGCGAGGGTCGCCATATCATTTCGCAGCCGATCATGCTCCATCTCCACAAATGAGTCGAACTGATCCGCGTCCTTCTGACGATCGGGGATATTGTACACATGCTGTTTGCTCCAGACTCCCCCGGGCCGTGGAATGGGCGGTCTGAGCGGGAGCGGGGGAGCGTGATCCATTTCGCTTTGCACCGAAGCTACAGAACTCATGGCCCCCATGGAACCCGTCGACCCCTCAATGGGCAGTGGGAAAAAGCCCGTGGCGGTGGGAATGATGGCCAGAGCGAAAAAATGGTCGGGATAGTCTATCATCCCCTTTTGTGCCAGCCACCCCGTGGCCGCCACAGAAGGTATGCCCAGGTGACGCAACAGCTCAATAGCCATGGAGTTCAACTCGTAGCAAACACCACGGCCCAGATGATGTCTGCTTTTTCCCGCGTGGAGGATGGCCAGGTGGTGATTTCCCTTTCCCTTCTTGAGGTTTGACATGACCCGTATCACCTTCTCGTTGCGTTTGAACTGGAGATCATAGATATAGCGAGACTGGACAAACTCCTGCACTGCCATGGCCTTCTCCCACAGAGAGCGACCCGATTTTTCCATGCGGGCCAGCCATGCCTGTACCTCAATGGGAAGCTTCATCCTCTTGAGTGCAGGCCTCGTGAGGTCTGAAAAGGCGGAAGGCGCGGTTGTCTCTTCCCCCATGGAGGGCACCTGATACAGCTCCACCTCGTACTGGATGGTCACACTCCCGTGTGAAGGCACATCCATGGTGATGATGTTCCCTTCCTGCTTCACCCCTATGGCCACCTGTTCTCCCCCGATCACCTCGGGAAAGGCTGCGAGTTTCGAGAAGAGAGGAACGGGCAGAACACTCCTCCCGGGCATTACCCGACCCTCGAAGAGGACCCTTGCCCCGGTAGTGTGCAGCGTGATTCCTCCCTGGAGGTCTCGGGGCACATTGGCGGAGGTCCAGACCTGACTGCCCCGATGAAAAGCACCCGCGGCAACATGGATCATGTAACAGTAGGGCGACGGGAGGGCCGCAGGGGAGTATGCCAGCCGCACAGCGGGAGGTTGTCGGGAAATGGCTCCAACCGTGTCATGGTTTGCCCAGAGTTGGGAGGGAATATTCTCCCGGGGGGCGAGACAGTTGGCCCCTTTTCTTGCCCATGCGGGTAGGTCTTCATAAACCACAATATTTTGTTTTTCCTTATCTTTTCCAGATATCCAGCCGAAGAGATTCCATCCTCTCCCGGAAGGTTCTTCATGGACTTGAGGGGAGACCATCACATCATCGGGGCCCGTGGACACGTTCGTGGAGTGATCCCACGAAGGGTCATCGGGCATTGGTTCAACTCCCCGGCGTTGCTGGTGCTCCTCACGGCGGGTGAGACCATCCCCGGTGACCCGGTGGCCAAACTTCTGCCCAAAGGTGTGCATCAGATCTGCCAGGTCCTCCCTCTCTTTGTCGGTCATGACGAGGGACGGCCGATCATCATGGGGTGCGGACACAGACATGGACGGCAGGGGTGCCAGCTCATGAAGGGAGGGGGCCAGATGCCCGAAAACCTCCGGGGGGATGTCGTTGAGAGTGGGAGCTGTCAGCACGGCGGTCATGGCCTCCACGAGGCTCTCTCCCGGGGAGAGCACTCCCGCCGCTTCCAGCAGAACCAGCGCGACCGTAGCCATTGCTGCGTCGCCATCATGCTCTGCCTGCTTTGTGATCCGGGACAGCAGCCCGGCCTCTCTCCAGGGAGTGAAATCTGCTCCCCGCAGCTCGGGATACCCCTCCCTGAGACGCTGGTGAATACCATAATCCAGAACGTCACGAATTCGCCCCTTGAGTGGATGATCCTCACCAGAACCCGCACTGATGGCCTGGGGAAAATGTCGCAAGTCCATATAGGCGGACATCCGTTCCCGGGTTCTGTGGGGAAGCACCAGCTCGATGATATCCACCAGCATCTCCTCGGATCGCCCCGTGTACAATGCTGGAATGAGCCCCTGTGCGAGCCCGCTGGAATGGTTTTGGGGTTCTGCCAGCACCTTTTCATCCACCAGAAGTACTTTTTGCTTCCGATCATAGATGGCGTCCACGGACTGGGTAACGGAGCCAACACCGGAGAGAACATACTGGACCTTGAGATCCGAATAGACTTCGACCGCCCGGTGGTCCAGCACCTCCCTGATCCGATGATAGGCCCACCCTTTTTCATCAAGATCATCACGCTTTCTTTCAATTCGGGGCATACAATACCAGAGCGCGTCCAACTGACTCACCAGGGAACTGATGTGGCCCGCCCATTTTTCCGTGACACAGACCTGATCAGCGTTATGCTCAATGGTGTATGCCTCTCGGAGTCGCCGAATCTTCATCAACTGGTAGAATCGGCTGATATGTTTCTGGTCCTCGGGAGGACCATCCATGGTCAGGAACAGCTCGCCGGTGTCACGAAACAGCGCCTCCAGCGTTGGCGTGTCGCTCACGAGGAGCCGCGGGTTGTCACTTGAGACAAGAACGTGGGCACCCTGAGGGTCTGCGATGGCGCGGGCCAAAATACATGGGGTGTTCTGTGGTCCTCCCTCTTCCCGTGCTCCCAGCCAGGCATAGCAGGAGAGCAGCATGCGGGAGAGGGCGTGATCACCCGAGAGCACGCCGGAAGACCCGCTCTCTGTCACCCCGTCACCAATCTCCCTGAGAAAGTCCCTGACTCTCTGGGGGGTCAGAGTGGCCGCGATGCCAAACTGCCGCGCAAGAACCGGACAGGACGCTAATCCCCGCTCCCAGTACCCCCATCGGTTGCCGAAAAGCTGCAGTGCCCTGACTCCCACTACCCTCTTGTGGTTGTAAAATTCACCATCATCGGAGCAGATCCAGGTCGCACCCTCCATGATTGACGCAAGCTCTCCTCCATTTATCCACCCCTCCTTGAGACCCAGATCTATCCACTGGTAGACTCTCAGCGGAAGAATTTTATGATCTCTGGAGCTATACTCAATGTACCGAACAACCTCCATAAGACTAATATCCTTGTCGGTTTTTAAATTAAGCGCTCCAAATACCCGCTCCCCCAGGAGCTCTTTCATCCGTGGATCAGGGAAGAGATCAGGAGAATCACCGATGAGCACTTCCACCTCCAGGGACCGCCTGTAGAGTTCACCGGGTCGCTTGATCACTGTGCTGCCACTTAAGAGCCAACGAGAAGCCTCCAGGGAGAGCTCCAGCGCTTTTTCATTCAATTCTCCCAACAGGGCGGCCAGGGAGAGCGCCCATTGTGTGTTTCCAGGGCCATTGATCAACTGATCCTCGAAGAGGGAGAGCGCCGGCAATTGCGGCAGATCAAGCTCTCTGAGAGCCATTTTAATGTCCTGGGGGTAACGCTCAACACTCACCATGTGGAGATCTTCTTTAAACACCGTGGTCAGATGGGGACACAGGTTTTCCGGGGGGACGCAACAGCTGCCCAGCGGTGCAAACGAACCATCGGAGCATTCAAGAAGAATCCCCGGCTCACGGAAAACCTTTTTGTGATGCTCCCTGGGAAGATTTCTCAGCGCCCAGGTGAGAAGCATGGCCGCTTCTTGCGGGGAATTTGCTGAACAGACCGCTCTGTATTTGGGTAAAAAGTGTTCCTGGACCAGGGTGAGGGGGTCAGGCCGCCCGATCCCCAGATGGCGCTCCAGCAGGGAAATGCACTGGGAAGGAATCCGCGGGTGGGGGATCCAGTCCATTCCCAGATCCGGCAGCTCTTTATGGGTTACCAGCGCCGTGGGCACCTTGAAGGTCCCCAGGGTTGTGGGAAAAAGGGGAAGCTGCAGGAGAACGGCACAGTTTTCTTCAATGGAGAAAAGCTCCCGCTCGCTGGCAATGATCCACTGGAAAAATCTGTCCGGGGTGTCTCCCTCCCGAAACCGGACCAGGGTTTGGGGCCGGGCTATGAACGCTAAAACCTCGGTCATGGAGAGGTCGGGCAGTTTTTCTCTGACGGCAGGGTCGAGCAGAGAGAAAAAGCCGTCATGGGCCAGGCGGGAAGCCAGCGTGGTCTCCCCGAGAAGGGAGAGAGTCGCGACAGAGCACTTGCTGAGCCCGTGAGTAACCAACCGGGAGGCTCCATTGACAGCCAGCGGGAGAGAATCAAGGGGAGTTTTTCTTTCAAGACCCATCAGGAGATTCACAAAACCGGCACACTTCTCCACGCTGTTCAAAAAGGAGCGCTGATTCACAAGGCTCTCATCGTTCTCGACAAAGCGACCAAGGAGTTCCTGTGTGCAGGGGATCATCCCGCTGAAGGTAAAAAGCGACCCAAATTCATTTGCGAATTGTTCTGCCGCCGGGGTCAGAGTGAGGCGGGCCACCAATTCCCATTCGGGGGACCCTTCCTCCATCAACGCAAGCAGCTCTCGACCCACAATTCCCTCACTGGCGGAGACCGTGACATTTCCCAGAGTGGGAAACAGCGGCAGGAGGTCAAGATTAAGCAGCTCTCCCTCCTTTACTGCAGTGACAAGTTCCGCGCGCCTCTCGACCAGAACTCCCAGAATCCCTGGATAGCAATCCAGGGGCAGGGGAGAACCATGGGCCACTTCATTGTGCAATAAAAATTGCTGGAGAAGCTTCACACATTTTACTACGGTAAAGGGGGCCACTGAGAGGGCCTTGAAATAGGCTCCCACGGACTCTTGATTACCCCCTCCATAGATGGGGACCAGTGGCTGGACGATGAAACGAAGGGGCTCCTCAACCAGATAGGTGCGCCCCGAATCAAAGGGAAGTGCAGGATCTCCGGGCGGTCGCAAGTTTCCCCTCGTGTCGGGGATGAGGGGTAATCGGAGGCACTGGTTCACATCTGTACCGCTGAGGGTTGGGACTGATCCGGAAAGAAAATCCAGGATTTTCCAAAGATTGTTCACAACTTTGGGTAAAAATGGGTGGTCTTCTCCATTGGGCTTATTGCATGCCTCCTCCAGATGGGCGATGAAGGTCGCCGCAGTGAGCATAAGACACTGATCCGTAAGGTGCAGCTCTCGAACCAATCCGCCAGAGACCGATTCGGGATCAAGAAAATGGGTGGAAAAAAGCTCCCCATAAAGGGACTTCAGTTGATCTGAATCGCACGCGGCAAGAGTCGAGAGCGTATGAAGATCCCCCTTCTCACACAAAAAGGCCTCTGCCCCCGCAAGAATCTGGGCACTCTTTCCGTGGATCAGTGCTCTCTTCTCGTACAGAAACTGTATGACCGCATGGATATTCTCCGGTGTTGGGACAATAAGCAATTCAGCGGAACCGACCCTGGCCAGAGCACCGATGATGGCCGCAACCCCGACGCTCTCGACCCCCATCTACTTCACGTGTGATCGTGAAGCCACCTCGGCGTGGAGAAACACTCCCCCTCGAGGGCCCGGGGCAAAAAAGGCCCGCACCCCTTCCTCCATGGGAATAAACACCGCCTCCTTACCCGCGAGGGGTCGCCCTGCTGCATGCTCATCAGGCCAGATCGGCAGTTTGACCAGCTCCTTTCGCTCCGTGGATGAGAGCTCATCCCTCCCCTCCTCCAGCAGGCCATGGAGACGAAGCAGAACATCGGGCGTGAGCCGGGGACCGAATCCTTCCTGCATATCCCGCACGAAGGTAGTGAGCGACAGGGCATGAATATTGAGCTGCCTCATGATGATTCCCGTGGGGGAATCTTCAGAAACCTGGGGACAAATGACGGGTCGAACTCCCTGGTAGAGTTGGGCCAGACCCCTGGAAAGGTCAGAGTCACCCGTCCTCAGGGCACCTTTCCGATCCGTAATGTTCCTTGCCAGCGGATAATAGAGACCGTCCATGGCCAAGAACACGGGCAAAGCCGCCAGACGTATCAGTAAATCACGGTTTTCTTCACAGGCGATGGTGAGGACCAGATCGAGCCGCTCTCTGGTCTGTATCAACTCGACCTCCTCGAGTGAACGAAGGGGCGGTTTTATCTCCCTGAGTTGTCCCGAAAGATCCTGGATCAGCCGGGCCGTCGTCAGGACATTAACCCCAAGTAAATCAATCAGGTGAGCGCCCTGGGGTAAATAAGCAGAGTCACCGCGGGCCTCCGGGTCAAATCGTGGATGGACAAAGGAACAAAACCCCTCATACAGTTGGCGCAACGGAGCACTTCCCCTGAACACACCGGAGTCCCCGATGCTCACCAGCCCACCGCCGGAATCCAGCACCAGGGGCAGTTTTTTCAACTCCTCCAGGATACTAGATCGCTGGGCTTTGTTGGAGGCCAGCTCATGGAGAAACAGGGTGTAGACAGCGTCCATGGTCTCCCATGATGGATTGTGGAGGAAATGTTCCCGGGGAATACCCGCGGTCCCACCGGCCAGCAGCACCTTGAGGTGATCAAGGAGATCACGGACACCAAAGCTTTTTACGCCAAGGAATTTACCCACCTCCATCTGACGCTCGGACAGACGGGGATCGGCAAAATAGATTGCAGTCCCCTCCTGCCAGAGGAGATCTCCCACCAGACGGGAAATTTCAGGGGTGGTCACTCTGAGCTCCCCAGGGCACCTCAGGATACCCCGCTGGTCGGGAATGAGGGCACGGTCAGCCAGCTCCCGGTGGAGCGTCACCGGGATGGTTTTAAATACAGGGGCATTGAGCTCGTGGGGCAAGGGAAGAATATCCAGAAAGCCCAGCGCCCTCTCCAGAATTTCCGATTCTTCCCCACCCAGAGAGAGCAGAGTCTCCCGAGCCTTCAGCAGGAGCTCAGGGACCTTGGAATTAATCCATCGATTCCAGGCGGAGTCGGAGTCTATGCGCTCCCTGTCAACGGGCACATCAAAGTGTCCCTGTAAAAAGAACCTCAGCCCGGAGTGCTCCCCCGTGGGGAGATAACTGTAGACGGTGGAATCCAAGGGTTCCAGCGGACAGGGCACTCCGGTATCGCTGCACCGAATACCAATCATAACGCCTGTTGAATCGGGTTTTCCTGCCTGTCTCTGGAGGCCGCTGCACGAATAGTCATTATCGCACACCAGATAATGGGAGACGGCTCCCGATGGCTCCTGCACAATGGAAGATATCGCCCGCTCGCCACGATTAATTTCGTGAATCGCATGGGTCCCGGGTCCCCCCGCATCCTGATTAAGCTCCAGCTCGATATGATCAATACTCTTGAGGGTAAAGAGCACCACGGGATCAAGCGCACATGCTTTCTCGAAGAGAGCAGACGCGCTCCGGAACTGATCGTCCGGGTTTTTCAGGGGCAATAGCAGGAGTGTCCCATCCGGAGGATACCCCTCAGGCCTCATTGCGAGGGTTTTTGGAATAGAAACATCCACAATTTCAAATTGATAAGCTCCTGAATACAGTTGAGGCCGCTCTGTGACCTCGTAAATGGATTTGAACCCCACGCCGAAAAAGCCAATCTGGGATTTGCTTTTGGTGGTCTGCCCTATGGAGGTGATTCCCACCACATCCTTGGTGTCAAAGGGAGTCCCGTTGTGCCACACCGCTATCTGATCACGGGCGAAGTAGAGCCTCCACACCGTAGCACCCGAGTCTTCTGCATTTTGCAAAAGCTCAATGAGAAAGTGACCGGGATCCGTGTACACCTTCTTCGCCAACAGCTCCTCGGC
Source organism: Myxococcota bacterium (assembly GCA_018821745.1). GTDB lineage: Bacteria > Myxococcota_A > Polyangia > HGW-17 > HGW-17 > SZUA-580. The sequence goes on from JAHJLU010000009.1 coordinate 16,965, forward strand.
ATTGGACTGGGAGACCGCCTTGGGAAAATTGGAGATTACCTGCACCGCACCAAGAGCGAGCTCCCTGTGGCGTTCCCGGAACGCCTGGACCACCTGTTGTCCCACCTGCTGCGAGAACTGCTCCAGCTGCATGATGGCCTCGGCTGAGAGCTGGGCGAGATGGTCAACGGTCAGGGATTCCAGACTCCCGGACTCAAGCCGGGACCGACAGGTCAAGAGGAGCTTCGAGAGATATTCGTCCCGCTCCCCGGGAAAATTGTGCTTCAGTGCCCTGTCTATCAGACACATGGAGGAGAGCTGCCGCAATGGCATAACCCCCATGGCTGCCGTTAAAATTTCACAGAGCGCTCCACGATGCTCACGGTGCTCATCCACCACCTCCAGCATGGTTCTGGTAATTTTATTGACCGCTGTCTCGGAGCGCTCCACCAGAAATCTGGCAAAATTCTGCCGGTTCTCCTCGGTACCGAAGTATCCCATGGTAAGCAGATGCCCAGCCAGCCACGAGAGGGGAGAGCTGTCTCGCACCGTAGCGGCAAGCTCCAGAAGGTGTTCGGGAGACTCCCGGGTGAGTTGATCTGTGAGCCAGTTGATCTGCCCCTTGAGAGGGAGGGATGAAAAAACCTGGTCCGGTTGCGCTTGGGTCATGGCATGTTTCCCTTCGTTGGAATATTTTCCCTCCGACAGTGACACAATCATTGTAAATTTTCAATGCTCCGCCCCCCGCGATCTCTTTTCGAAACCCCGCTGTTTGGCAAAACGCCCCCACGGTGCAGAGAGAAACCCGTTTTTTCCTTTTTATTTATTTGTTGTCAGCGATTTGTGACTTCTGAGGAGGCGGAATTATAAATATTTTTTACATAACTATCAATTTTGGATAACTGCGGGGTTCCATCCCCCCGAAGGGTTTGAACCGAAAAGAAATTACAATGTATTATTAAATATTTATCACATCGAATGTCCCTACGGTGATAGTGAACCCTTTCCGTGGCTATTGTGGGTGAGATGTGCCATACAAAACCCAGACAAGTCTATACTTAAACGAAGGAAGGTCCGACATGTCGCATTTTCGATGCTCCAAGTGTGATAATCTGCTCATTGAAGGGGAAAAAACCTGCTGGAATTGTGCCCAGAAGGTAACTTCCACCAATGTCGTCGACCGTAAAAAACTTGGTGACAGCGAGTTTGACTTTGACAGCGGCCAATTCGGCGACAGACAACCTGCAAGACCTGCTCCCGAGAGCGTCGAGCAGCGTTATTCCAAGCCCCTCGGCTATACCGATGACAGCAATTCCCAGGTGAGTCTTGCCCGGGAAGAGGAAGCCAAAAGGCGCATGGGGGTCATCCGCTTTGTGGTGATCCTCTCGGTCATCATAGCTGCCGCTACCGTATTTATTTTGAATTAAGTCGAATTCCCGGGAGATGAGGAACAGCCCGCCGCCAGCACCAGGCAGAATAAGTAAACTCCCCTGTCGGGACAGGAGCAACTACGGGAGTTGACACTTTTTGGAAAAAACCTGCGGGTCAGGAATGTGGGCACGGGGACCCCGGGGGCCGTCGCTTACCCATACGTGGTCATAAATCGAGATCATCTTTACTCATATCCCAGTTCATTATTCGGGGCATGATCGGTTTCCCCGCCGTCCGGATTCTGGGGGGTCTCCGTATGCTACCCTTTCTTTGGGGCGGACAGCCATCCAGGGATCGAATGCCCTTTACCTTTGGGCATTTATCCAGAGAATCGGGGATCCCATCCTTGTCGGCATCTGCGGAAGACGCATTCATGGAATCCGCTGCAGGGGCCATGGTCACGGGGGGCTGTCCGACACTCTTATCGGGGGCCATTTCCACGATTACAGGGGGAGTTGCGGGAACTGTATCCTTTTGTTTCGGCCAGGAGACCACTCCCTTTTTGCGTATGATTTTGGGTTGAGGGCACCCATCGACCGTCATGGGAGCGTACTTCTCCGGGCAGCTATCTTTAATATCAGGGATACCATCTCCGTCCCTGTCCCGTTTCTGGGGAGGAGTCGCCTTCCCTTCCTGGGGGCCGGGATCACTGCATCCCCCCAGACAGAACCCTGCAAGGAGGGTCCCGCCCATGAAGAGATTCCGTGCGAGGGTGAGGGAGGGATAGGAAGGAGAGTATCGGTGATTGCTGCGCCTGAGTTTCATGATGGAACCTGTGATTTTCCGTTGAGCCAGTATCAATGGTTCACACTACCCAAATTCACCAGCGGCGTCAATTATACTGCCGCGAATCAGCGCACGTTTCGTTGACTTACGGATAGCTTCAACTATAAAGGTGATTGCTCTACAAGCGGATAGTCGCTCATGGGCAAAAACCAATTATATAATTTATTTTATTAGCTTTTTTCAAAATAACCCGTGAGCTTTGGTTCTGCATGTTCAATCGATTTGATGTTTTTCTGAGAAAACTGTCACCGCTCATGGTTACCCTCATCTCCATTTTCATGGTGGTGATTCTGGCCCTGGTGGATCATCTCACGGGCTATGAAGTCTCATTCTCCGTGTTTTACCTGGTCCCCATCACCCTGGCCACCTGGTACGGAGGATTTTTTCATGGTACTCTCATCAGTTTTCTCAGCGCCATGGCATGGATCCTTGTGGACTGGTCAGCGGGACGACATTACAGTCACAGCCTGATTCCGGTCTGGAACGGGGGAGTGCGCTTCGGGTTTTTCCTGATCACCGCCGCATTGTTATCCCGCCTTACTGCCCAACTGGAGAGGGAACGCAACACGGCAAGGCTCGACGGTCTCACGGGAATCATGAACAGCCGGGGGTTCCGGGAGGCCGCCGCCTCTGTGTTTTCCGTTGCAAGAAGATACAACCGACCGCTCTGCATCGGATACATCGATCTGGACAATTTCAAATCCGTGAATGACTCTCTGGGTCACTCCGAAGGCGACCGGGTACTCAGAACCGTGGCCACAACCCTCAGAAATTCATTGCGAAACGCTGACTTAACAGGACGCCTCGGGGGTGACGAGTTCATTGTTCTGTTGCCCGAAACAAATCAGGAAGGCGCCAGCACGGTTTTTTCCAATCTTCGAACCAACCTCCTCGCCCAGGTGGAATCGAGCAAATGGCCCATTGGCTTCAGTGTGGGAGTTGCCGTCTTCACGCAGGTTCCGCAAAACATCGATGAGGCTGTCCGGTATGCCGACGGGCTCATGTATCGGGTGAAAAACGGCGGAAAAAACAATATCCTCTTCGAAGTTATCACTCCGTAAAAATCTTTTGCTGCTCCTCGCCTCCAATACGCGCACTCTCGTGCTTTCCTTTGAGGGCAAATTCTGATACAAGTGCCCCGCACCCCGGGTCCTCATGAAACGGGACCCTTGGTGCCCCTCACCTCTTGTAACGAGAGGATCCATATACAGGGCCCGGGTCCCAAGGGACCCGGGCCCCCTTTTTTCCTTGTTCAGTTTTTCTCACCGCATGCATTGTATAAAGAATCCTAGACCACATGCCACACACGTGGCCTTCAAGCGGATATAACAACACACGCTTGATGACTATGACTGGGGGACCCCACCCGCTCCTGACCCCTGCAGGAGGAGGCTGCCGGAGCGGATATCCCGGTATTCACCGTCCGCAACCTTCATGGCACCTCCCACAAAGAGAAACCTGAGTCCCGTATGTTCTGACTCACTTCGGGGCAGGTGGAAATCGGGGCCGAACAGTGCGAGATCTGCGATGGCACCCTCCCGGATCACCCCTCTGTCGGTGAGTCCCAACCTTCGGGCGGGAACCGAGGTCATCTTGGCCACGGCACTTTCCAGGGAAATGAGTTTTCTTTTAAAGACAAAATCATTAATAATTTTGGGAAAACTACCATAATTGCGAGGGTGTGGAATACCGCCGGGGAGGCTGTCCGTGCCCACCATGGAACCATCGTGGAGAAATATGGCCTCCACCAACTGCTCTTCCATGTATCTGTCGGTCATGCGTACATTCCCCCCCTCACGCTGCAGAAGCCCAAGAAGAAAGCGCACGGGAGAGATGCCTCGGTCAGCAGAGGCCTTCGCCATACTGAGACCGATGAGCGAAGTTTCGTGTTGCAAATCGGTTATAACAATATTCTCCCACCCCACAAGCGCAGGCAGGTTGTCCCAAGGTGTGCCAGGCGGCAAAGACCGGGCTTCCGAAAGAATCAATTCAACTTCTTGAATTACGGACTCCTCAGACAATGTCAGCAACACCTCGGGAAGTGATTTGTGTGCAAAAATATGCGGTGGAATAAGAGAGAGGAGGGTTGTGCTGCCGAAGTTAAAGGGATACTGATCAAAGGAGAGCCCGTGGTGGTCGATTCTGGTGAAGAGTTCTTTCAGTTTTGCGCTGTTTCGTTCGCCAATCACTTTCAGGTGGGAAACATGAAGGACCTCCGGATGTTTACCAGCAAGCCGGATCAGTTCATCCATGGCCTCCACAATCTCGTCGCTCTCGCTTCTCATGTGAACCGCTACCATTCGGCCATGGGCTGCTGCCACATCAAAAACCCTCTGGAGTTCGTCTTGATCCGCAAAGAGAGCCGGCAAATAAATACGTCCCATGCTGACACCCACCGCTCCTGCGGCAAAACATTCTTCAAGAGCCTGTGTCAGGGCATCTCGCTCATTCGTGGTGAGTGGGCCCGTGCTCAATGGAGCCACGAACTGGCGCAGAACTCCGTGGGGGGCGAAGGGGATGAGGTTGTGTTCCAGCCGTCTCGTCCGCAGGGCGCTCAGATACTCATCGAAGCGCTCCCAGTTCCACGGTGCACCAGGATCACCGAAAATAAGTCTCCTGCGAAACCCGGGGCGCTCCAAAGCGGTAACAGGTGCCACTCCGAGCCCACACACGCCAGTCACCTCGGAGGTGATCCCCTGCATAATTTTTTGGCGCATTCCCTCCTCAAGAAAAGGAGCCAGGTCCGTGTGAGAGTGGGTATCAATAAAACCGGGTGTGAGAAAACCCCCGCCTCCGTCAATCGTTACTCCCTCATCACTGCAAATGCCACCGCGCCGGACACGAGCGATACGATTGCCTGTAACAAGCACCTCCCCTAAGTAGGGCGGGGCTCCGGTTCCATCCACGATCACAATATTTGATATTCGCACCATGGGGTTTTCAAATGGATACAAGAGGATCTGTTCTTTTTTCTAACTGTATAGCTTCGTTGTTTTATTGTAGGAGGCGAGGATCCCCTGGATCATGGCGCTTGAGAACCCCTGGTGCTCCATGGTGTTGAGCCCCGTGATGGTGCTCCCCTTGGGAGTGGTGACCTTATCGATCTCCGTCTCGGGGTGGTTCTCCATCTCATCGAGCAGCGCCGCCGCGCCTTTGGCTACCTGGGCTGCCAGAGGAATTGCCTGGTCGGGATGGAATCCGATCTCAATCCCGCCCTGGGAAGCGGCACGTATCGCCCTCAGGAAGAAGGCGGTCCCGCAGGCACACAGCACCGTGGCAGGCACCATCATCTCTTCAGTGAGCACCATACATTTGCCCACGTAGCCGAAGAGCTCCATGGCCAGTGCCAGCGCCTCGGGAAGCTCCCGGTCATAGGCGACACAGGTCATGGACTCTCCGATAGCCGCGGCGGTGTTGGGCATGATCCGGATAACCGGATTTTCCTTGCCGGTGAGCTTCCTTACGGTGGCACAGGAGACTCCGGAGACCACGGAAAGGATAATGTGATGGGGTGCAAGATGGGGGGCCAGCGACGCAAACAGGCTGTCGACCTGCTGGGGCGTGACCGCCACGATCAGCACCAGGGCGTGGTCGAGAGCCTGAGCATTGTCCGTTGTGGCCGTAAATCCCATGGCCTCAAGCTTCTTGCGAGAGTGGTCGCTCCTGGTGGTAACCATGAGGTTCTCATTGGAAAAATCCTTGGCGCGGCTGAGCCCTTTGGCGATGGCAAGGCCGATATTTCCACATCCTATGATGGCGGTTTTTTTATTGAACATTCGGCCTCCTATGGGGCTGAAAAGGGGAGACTACAGATTCCAGGAGTACACAAAGGAGGCCTTGGGGTACCGCAGGATACGCTGGGCGATTTCAGCGTGGGGGAGATAGTTGCTGTCGACGAACTGGGAGATGAGTGAGAGGGCCTCTTTTTTCAGTCCCTTTGCCTTGATCATTCCAACCAGCTTCATGAGCTTGTTGATGGCAGCGGGGAACTTGTCGAGGTGGAGCACGAAGGCACCCTTGTCCTTGCCATTGGCTGCCATGACGTTTTTATCAAAGACCATGGCTCCTTCCTTCATGAGAAATCCCACCTGGATCGCAGCCAACTGGCTGTAGGGACGCGGTCTGCCCGATGCACTCTTCATGCCACGGGAGATGTGACCGAAGGCCCAGTGGATAGAGTCCACGTAGGTCTGCTTTGCAAAGTCGGCGGTGATTAATTTTTTCTTGAGGAAGTAGTCCACATACCACAGCGCACCTGTCTGAGCCTTGAGCTCCTCCATGGTGGTGGCCAGGGCCCCGCCGAAGAGATCCACATCTTTCTTGCCACGGATTTTGTATTCGTGTGATGGTCCGAGGTTGTGGGTGATCTCGTGGAGAATAATGGAGAAGGTTGAGGGTCCCTGCTTGTCGGTGAAATAGGTGAGGCTCTCCTTTGTGAAGAGGGACTCGGCCTTGTGGCGACTCATGAGGAGGGAGTCTGCGTCAGTGTACAGGTTGGTCATTACCACGGTGCGGCCGCCTTTTTTGGCCACGGGACCCCAGTTGGGGAGGGACTGGCCGATGGTGGCGCCCATGGGACTGCGGTCATTGCCGGCGTTGGCGATAATATTAATGAAGTCAGGGAGGTGAAGGCCTATTTTCCTGGCACGATATGGTCTCCCTATGAGCGTGGCCAGGTCCTTCTCCATGGCGTTTTTAATGGGCTCAATCTTCTTCTGCCAGGCGATGGAGTCGGGGTTGATTCTGGAGAAGGTCACGTGGAACCCGGCCTTGCGGTTACACGGATCCCAGTACACTTCGTCGGGGCCGATACGCACGTACCACTTGGAGTTTTTACTGCTCATGGCCACCCATTTTTTGTCGGCCTCATACCAGTTGTTGTCTTTAAAGGCCTTCGCTGCGGCCACGAGGTATTCCTTGAGCGCTTTCTCATTGGGGTCTTTGATATCGCCTGCGGTTTTGGTCAGTTCATCGGAGAGCTGGGTCATGATCTCTTTGAAGGCTACAGTATAAGGAACGGCAGTCAGTTTCCCCTTCACCATTCTCACCGCGTTGAACTGATAGAGCAGCTTTTTGGAATCCTGTTTGGTTTTTTTGTCGAGTTTATCCAGGTTTTCGCAGAATTTTCTGTCTTTGTCGTCCTTCTGCAGCTCGGCGGGGTACACACCGGGGAGGGGTGTCACACCTTTGATGGAGGCGCAGTTCTCGTTTTTCTCGGTCTTGGGGGCCACGCACTTGGTGGTGAGGTTCCGCATGAACAGGCGCCAAGAAGCAGGATCATCGGCGGCGATCTGTTTCTCCAGCCCCGCGGTGCCCGTCTGCAGAGCGTAGAGTTTATCCATGAGCAGGGAAATTGTGTACATATGGCGCGCGAAGATCTTCTCTTCGGCGGTAAATACCGATGTGTCGGTGTGCACCAGCGTGGGCCGACCCTGATCCAGGTCGCTTATCACCAGCTCCCGGCGGAGTCGCTCCTTGCAGCAGACCGTCTTGGGAATCGGCGTGGCATGGGCGGCCACCATTTTCTCGTAGGTGTCGGCAAACTCTTTGGTGAAAGCGCCATTGTTGACCCACATCCCCGTGGTGGAATAAAAGAGCAGGCCCGTTACTTCATTGGGCTCCACGGTTTTGTTTTTGTTGGCGTCATTGATCCAGAAGAGGGGAAGATTAAGCCGGACGGCAACTTTATTGAATGTCTCACGATCCAGCCGATCATAGGTGAGGGTTTTGGGCACGACAGGGACCGGTGTCACAGGGTTCCCCGCCTCGGGGGTGGTAGTCTCAGGCTGCTTTTTGTCACCACAGGACCAAAGCACCAGCATCATGGCAGTGGATAATAGGATAACTCGATACATATTGCCTCCTCACCCTCACGGGGCGCTATGGGAAAAAACAGGGCGCTGGGGGTTACTCCCCGGCAGGTCACCCAGTCATAATCATTAATCCCCAAAGGCGCAACACTCTTCTTTGGCCCGCCCCACAAGGAATCGGCCCGAAACTGTTGACAAAGGTGCCACTGCCGGTATACCCCTTCATCATGCTCCCGGCAGCCCCTGGTTGAGGCTCCGGTAAAAACTGCCCACGCTCATCACTGTGTGGCCTGAAACCGGGAGTTTCGATACACGATTATTATGACTCAATAAATTGAAAGGAACTGTCATGACCCTCCCCCTGGATCTCACCCTTGCCCATAAAGTTGCAGACATGGACCTCGCCGATTGGGGCGTCAAGGAGATGGCCCTCTCCGAAAACGAAATGCCCGGCCTCATGGCCATCCGGGAACAGTATGGTCCCCAAAAACCCCTCAAGGGACTCAAGGTCATGGGATCACTTCACATGACCATCCAGACCGCCATGCTCATCGAGACCCTCAAAGAGCTGGGAGCCGATATCCGCTGGGCCAGCTGCAACATTTACTCGACCCAGGATCATGCCGCCGCCGCCGTGGTGAAGAAGAACCTGGCCGCCGTCTATGCGTGGAAGGGTGAAACGCTGGAGGAGTACTGGTGGTGCACGGAGATGGCCCTCACATGGCCCGACGGGAGCGGCCCCGACCTCATCGTGGACGATGGCGGAGACGCCACCTTGCTCATCCACCAGGGTGTCAAGGCGGAGAAAGATCCCTCCATCCTCGACCAGAAGATCGACAACAAAGAGTTCGCCGTGGTCATGGACCGGGTCGCCCACTCCGTCTCCCAGTCCCGGGAGCGATGGCAGAAGGTCGCCGCCAATATGCGCGGGGTCTCCGAAGAGACCACCACCGGTGTTCATCGCCTTTATCAAATGATGGAGCGTGGGGAACTGCTCTTCCCCGCCATTAACGTCAACGACTCCGTCACCAAGTCCAAGTTCGACAATCTGTATGGATGCAGGGAATCCCTGGCCGACGGAATCAAGCGGGCCACCGATATTATGATCGCTGGCAAAACCGTTGTCGTTGCAGGCTTTGGTGATGTAGGCAAGGGATGCGCACAGTCCATGCGCGGGTTCGGAGCCAAGGTCGTCATTACGGAGATCGATCCCATCTGTGCTCTCCAGGCAGCCATGGAAGGGTACGAGGTCCTCACCATGGAGGAGATCGTTGAGAAAGGTGACATCTTCGTCACCGCCACGGGAAACAGCGAAGTTCTGGCGGGATCCCACATGGAGCGAATGAAAAACGAAGCGATCGTTTGCAACATCGGTCACTTTGACTCCGAGATCGCCATGCATTACCTGGAGAACAATCCCCGCTGCAAAAAAGAGAACATCAAGCCCCAGGTGGATAAATGGACGCTGGAATCCGGTAACTCCATCATCGTCCTGGCGGAAGGGCGCCTGGTAAACCTGGGCTGCGCCACGGGACATCCCAGTTTTGTCATGAGCACCAGCTTCACCAACCAGTGCCTGGCGCAGCTTGAGCTCGCTCGGAACAAACTGGAAAACAGAGTGTTTACCCTTCCCAAAAAGCTCGACGAAGAGGTGGCGCGGCTTCACCTCTCCCGCCTGGGAGTTTCTCTGACCCGTCTCACCGAGGAGCAGGCTCAGTACCTGGGTGTTCCCGTGGACGGCCCCTACAAGCCCGACATGTACCGCTACTAGCTTTCCCCTCCTTTTCCCGAAAATTTCCTTTTCTCTCATTGACAATATGTTCCTAAGGGTGTAGATCCCCTCTACTTTCTGCGCCCCGGCGCGAAAGAATACATGAAATGGAGAATCTTGAAGAAATGACCGAAAACACTATGTCTTTTGCAGAAATGCTGGAGGGTTCCACAAAACAGCTCCGCCCCCATACGATCGTAAAGGGGAAAGTTATTGAAATTCGTAAAAAAGAAGGAAAGGTAATCATCGACATCGGCTACAAATCCGAGGGCGAGATCGCCATCTCTGAATTTTACGATATTGCCAATAACGTCACCACTAAAGTTGGGGACGAAATTGAAGTTTTCATTGAAGAACTTCAGAGCCGCGACGACATGGTCAGACTCTCGAAGGAGAAAGCCGATCGTCAGAAGGTGTGGGAAGACATCTCCTCTGCCATCGACAAGGAAAGCGAGATCGAAGGCACCGTCAAACAGAAGGTCAAAGGCGGCCTGAGCGTCCTCATCAAGGGCGGAGTCAAAGCCTTCCTTCCCGGCAGCCAGGTCGATCTTCGCCCCGTACAGAACCTTGATCAGTTCGTTGGCGCCACCTATAAATTCAAGATTATCAAGTTCAATAAAAAGCGTGGCAATATCGTGCTCTCCCGGCGGGCCATCCTTGAAAAAGAACGTAACGAGAAGAAAGCCGACACCCTGGCCCGCCTCCGTGAAGGTGAAGTGGTCAAGGGAACCGTCAAAAACGTCACAGATTACGGTGCATTCATCGATCTTGGCGGCGTTGATGGCCTCCTCCATATCACCGATATGTCCTGGGGTCGCGTGACCAATCCCAAGGAGCTCCTGCGCGTCAATGACCTCATCGACGTAAAGGTACTCAAATACGATCCTGATCACGAAAAAGTATCCCTTGGCCTCAAGCAGATCACCGACGATCCGTGGATCACCGCCCAGGAACGCTACAAACCCGGCACCGTTGTCCGTGGTAAAGTTGTCAGCCTGAAAGATTACGGCGCATTTATCGAACTGGAAGAGGGCATCGAGGGGCTTATCCATATCTCCGAGATGAGCTGGACCAAACACGTGAAACATCCTTCCCAGGTCCTCGACAAGAGCGACATCGTGGAAGCGGTTGTTCTGGACATCGACGCCACCAACACCCGTATCTCCCTTGGTATCAAGCAGCTTGAGCCCAACCCCTACGACGTACTCAAAGAGAAATATCCCATTGGCGCACGCGTCCAGGGTAAAGTTCGCAATATCGCTGACTTCGGCGTATTCATCGAGATCGAAGAGGGCATTGACGGCCTCGTTCACATCTCCGACCTCTCCTGGACCCAGCGGGTAAAACACCCCTCTGAGATCTACAACAAGGGCGACGATGTGGAAGTAGTGGTTCTGAACATTGACATCGAGCAGGAGAAACCCAAAATCTCCCTTGGTATCAAACAGCTCGTTCCCGATCCCTGGGGATTCATTCCCAGCAAGTATGGTGTTGGCTCCATCGTGGACGGCACCATCCTGAAAGTGCTGGAATTCGGTGCCTTTATTGAACTTGAAGAGGGCGTGGACGGCTTGGTTCACATCTCCGAGATCAGCGAAGATCACGTGGAAGACCCCAAAGAAGTTCTCACCCAGGGTGAAGTAGTCCAGGTCGCCATCATCGGCCTCGACGCCAATGAGCGTCGCATCTCCCTCTCCATCAAAGCCGCCAAGAGAGTGGAACAGCTCTCCACAGCCCAGGGCATCACCGGTGCCGGACCCAAGTCCACCTTCGGTGATGTTTTCGGCAACATGCTCAAAGGCGCCATCAAAAAAGAAGACGAAGTTGAAGAAAACGTTGAAGAAAACGTTGAAGAAAAAGAAACAGACCCTGTGGAGTAATCTCCTCCTTTGTCCCTCCCTCTCTCCCTTTCAACACTGATAAAACGCTTCTCATCGGGTGATTCTCTCGAGGGGGCAATCCTTGTGTATCATCAGGAACTCCTCAAGTGGAACCAGCGCATCAACCTGGTCTCCCGCAAAGAGACCGATCTGTATCACCACTTTGAAGACAGCCTCCACTTTGCCATCACGCTGCCTTTGGGGGCTCAGGTGGTTGATGTGGGTTCCGGCGGGGGATTTCCCGGCCTCGTGTCCCAGATCGCCCGCCCCGACTGCCACTTCACACTCTTTGAACCCACCCAGAAGAAGGTGGCTTTTTTGCAGCACATCGCCGTAAGGCTGGCCCCCACTGCGACCATCCGCTGCGAGCGGGTGGAGGGTCCTCCCGGGCCCGAGTTTTTCGGCCACGCAGTGTGTAAAGCCTTCACGGATCTTCACTCCTGGGAGACCCTCATGACCGGTCGTGCCAAAGAGCTGTGGTTTCTTGCCTCTCAGCCACAGATGGAGTCCATGGGGTCCCTCTGGCACGTACACAGTGAGTGGCACCACGAAACACACGGACGACGTTATCTGCTGCACAAAACCTGCAACTGACCGTTTTTTTCACCCTGTTACTCGAATAACTATTGAAATCGTAAAAGAAATCAGAAGCGGAACATGGCGTTGACACCACAGAAGGTGCCCGTGCACATGGGGAAGAAGGTGAAGGTTTTTGCACTGGGGACATCGGCGGCGGGGGTACCCGCATCGGAGGAAGAGGAGTCCCCCGTAAGGAAAATGGCGAGCACCGTGGCGGCGGCGGCAATAACCGCGACACCCAGGCCAATATCGGAATACAGCGCGGCATCCTCACCATCGGACTTCAGTGTTTTCAGGGTGTTTTGATTGGCACCGGTGACGTTCTTGTCGTCGTATTCGCTCTGCTTGTCCAGCGCCGTCTTGCCAAAGTAACCCATGGCCCCCAGGCCCAGCACTGTGGCGCCTACGCCTGTGTAAAACCACCATTTCTTGTAAAAGGGCGTGGCTACGGGAGCGGTCACGGGGTCTTTCTTCGGGGTGATCAGGGTGGGGTCTTTTTTGGGGTCTTTTTCGGGAATGACCACGGGGTCTTTTTTGGGGACCACAGCGGTGCTGGTGGAGACAAGGGTCAATTCAAGGAACTTCATCTCGCCCTTATCAACAGTAACCTTGGTGGTCTGAGTCTTGGACCCCTCTTTTTTGATGACCAGCAGGTGGGTCCCCGGAGTCACATAGAGCACCACGGGGCTGACACCCTCGGGCTTACCGGAGAATGTGTCCACCAGAATCTCTGCACCTTCCGGGTTGGTGATCACCGAGATGCGACCCATGACCTTTTCTTTGGCCTTCTGCTCATCGAGGGCCTTCTCCATGGCGGCTATCTGCTTGACAACCTCTTCTTTGTAGACGGAGGAGGGGAATTTGGCCAAAAAACGCTTATAGAAGAAGACGGCCTTGTCGTAGTTTTTGAGGTATCGATGACACTGGGCAATGTTGAAATACATCTCGTATTTCTGACTCAGATCAAAGGCCTTCTCGTAAAGCTTCAGCGCCTTGGAGAACTCGCTCTTGTCGTAGGCTTTCTCGGCCTTGTCATAGAACTCTTTGGCTTTCTTAATATTGGCTCCCATGGCCGAGAAGGAAAAACTGAGAAGTGTAATAGTAATAATCGAGGAAATAAGTCTCTTTAGCATTGTTGCTCCTACCACATTACTTTGATGGTGCCTTCACCGATCATCGTATTTTTAGGCACCATGGGTTTCATCACCGTGACCACCTTCATAACCATGGGTGGCTTGGGTTTCATGGGCGTTCTCACATGGTGCCCGTGGGTCTTTACGAGAGGCTGTAATACCACTATTTTATCAGACTCTACAGTGAATTTTTGCGGTGCGCCAAATTTTGCAAGGGTGGGTTTCAGGATCACGCTGGAACCATCCTTCAGCCGCACGGTGAAGGGAGTCTTCATTATCTTCGCCTTTTGCGCGCCAACGGTGATGGAGACCTCAGTTTTCACGCTGGTACTGGTGGAGACGCTGAGCGCAAATTCCTTCACGACTTTCATGGAGACCATGGGGGGAACCATGACCGGGACCATGGGGACGGTCATGACTGCGGCCTGCATGGGGGCACTAGTGGCCGGTGTTGTTTTTTTGAATTCAACCTTCCCCTCCCCCTCTCTCGATTTCATATAGAAGTAGCCGCCGACCAGGATGGCGATGATTGCCACCACTCCAGCGGCAATGAAAACTCCCTTTTTACCCGGTCCGGAGATGCTCTCTCCTTCAACCTGCGTCCCCGAGGGAGAGGACATCCCCGCTGTGGAACCCGCGCCTTTGACAGCGAGGGTTGCGTTGAGGGCCGAGGCGGCACTTTTTGTCCCGGCAAAACTGGAATTTATCATTACATCCGAGAGATTCTCCAGCGCGGCGTCAAAAGCGCGGGAGAAATCTCCAGCGGTCTGGTATCGATCGTCGGGATCTTTTGCCAGGCTTTTTTCGATAACCTGCCACACAAAGGCCGGGAAATCGGGAAGATATTCGAAGATGGGGGTGGGCGGCTCCGCGATATGCATCACCAGCACTTTGGGAACAATGTCCGCCTCGATGGGGAGTCGCTCCGACAGCATCTGGTAGACAATGATCCCCAGCGCGTAAATATCGGACCGGGCAGAGATAGCCTTGACATCCCCCGCCGCCTGCTCGGGGCACATGTAGGAGGGTGTCCCCATGATAAGCCCCGTGGCGGTCTTGTGCTTGGCCCCAAAATCCGGCTCCAGCAGCTTGGCCACGCCGAAGTCCAGCACTTTGATGCTGGAGGATCCGTCGCCGGGGTCGGTGATGAAGATGTTATCCGGTTTCAGGTCGCGGTGCACAATGCCCACAGAATGCGCCGCATCAAGGGCGCTGCAGATTTGCCGCAGGAGCCTGGCTGTCATTTCCAGGCTCATCTTGCGGTGATCGAGCATAAAGCCGGAGAGGTCAGCCCCTTCGAGGTACTCCATGGTGAGATAGAGCCTCCCGTCGGGGAGTTTGCCAAAATCGAACACCTGAATAATGTTCGGATGGCTGATCTTATTGACGGCCTTGGCTTCGGAGAGAAACCGGTCCGCCATTTCCGGGTTGGCACTCAGGGAGGCGATGAGAACCTTGATGGCGACTTTTCGCCCAATCTGGGGATGCTCGCCCAGGTATACCTGGCCCATGGCACCTTCGCCTAAAAGCTCGATTACTTCGTAATTACCTACGGTTGTACCAATAAGAGGATCATTCTGTTCCATGTGGACACCATTTTGCATCACACCGTGACGGGATGTGACCGTTCACACGACCTTTGCAGCAAACCGAGAGACTCCGCAATGAATCTGTCGAAAGGGAAAAACTGCAATGCCATGATCCAGAGCTATATTCCTGTAAATACGACAATTTGTCAAGATTCATCGTTCATCGGTGAGCGCACGAATCCTCACATTCCAGGACGGTGACATCCAACGCCCGGCTCAGACAACTGGATGTATTGCGCAAATTTTTAACCAGGTAAATCAACACAATGAGCCGCATCGGGCGGCCACGGTCACAGGATTTTTATCATCTCGCACTATGGTATAGCACTCTTCAGCCATAATTCCACAGTGTATTGGGGAAGTGAACCTGACACCTCCACGTGACCACCACCACTCTTCGCTCCTTTTTTCCTTTTCAAGGGGGAAAAAAAACATAAAGTGGTAAAACCCGCTTCGTTCACCCCCTGCCTGATCCTCCCGGGAGCGGGTCTGAAGTCGAACGCACCAGTACCAACGGAGAACCCCATGCGCACAATCCTCATTATCTCATTATTTTTCGGACTGCTGACCTCATGCAAGAAAACTTCCGATACGAAAAATCAAGAGCCCGTGAAAAAACCCGTGCTCAAAACCCAAATGGACAAAGAGCCTCCCAAGCTCGCAGAGAAACCCAAGGTGGCAACACCGAAAAAGGTCGAGCCACCGAAAAAAATCTCCATCGTCCCCGCTGACGCCGTGGAGGTCAAGACACCCATTGTTCACAAAACCTTCACTTTGAACAAAGAGCCCATGATCGCCATGGAATCCCTCACCATGGAAGCGGCTAAAAAACTCCGTGGCTACAACAAAAAAGTTCCTCTGGGCATCACCGTTGTGTTCAAAAAGAATGGTGACATCCACAAAATCGAAATCTCCTCCCACAGCGAGACTCCCGACTTCATCACCCGCATCGAGAAGGAGTGGATCCCGAAATTCAACGACCTGCTCCACACAAAACCCATAGTGGGACCCAAGGGGAAAGCCATCGACGCCCTCTCCGAGGCCACCATGTCCACGGATGCCATCCTGAAGACCGTTGATCTCATGAGGAACGCCTACCTGAAAAACTTTGTAAAGACCGGGAAAAAGGCAAAAAAGAAGGGGAAAAAAGGCGGCAAGTAGAGTAATGTCACTTCACCGTAAAGGTGAGCTCAGTCCCGTGCTTTCCCGACTTTGAACATTCCCGCCACATTTTAATCATTGCCTTTTTTGCCGTAATTTTCACTTTAAAGGCTGCAAAATATTTTCCCCTGCCCTTTTTTGACCAACTGATCTTCGAGACCTTCTTGACCCCGATCCATTTGAAATTCACCTCGTCGATATCGAGAACACAGGGGTGATGGATCCATTTGATACTGGCAGTAACCGAGACCGTATCTCCCACCTTCACGGTGGTCTTTTCCGCCTTGAGCTTCTGGATGCACGCCTCGGAGGTGGCGGGCAGTGTAATAAGTCCGAACAGGGTGATAAGAGCAACAAGGGTATGTTTCATGAAATATCTCCAGTGGGCTTCTTTTTACGCCCTCTTGGTTTTACGCCGGGGGCTGAAAAAATTCAAAGGCATGATTACTTAATAGATTAGTCGCAGAACGACTCGGGCACCATGGCTCAGGGGGAGGCTCCCGGCGGCAAGGTTGATGAGCGAGTATATTGCGCGGAACTGGTACTTTGTCTTGCCCCAAATGAACCAGGTGAGACCGGCCTCCAGCTCGTCGTCAATAGAGTCACGGGGATCGCGGTCCGTGTGGTAGTGGTACCCCGTGTCAAACCGGATACTCCTGTACCGGAGCCGGAGCATCATGGAGAACACTTGACCGTCATACATTCCGTAGCGCTGCCGTGACCCCACATCATATCCTTCAAAGAGTGACGCGAAGTGGAGATCGGAATCAGATGTGGTGATGGCCCCTGAGTACATCGGGTGAAGCACCAGGTGAGCGCCTCCGATCTTGATACGGTGGCGAATACCCAGAGAGAGCGCCGGAATAAACGACTGGTCATGG
Source organism: Myxococcota bacterium (assembly GCA_018821745.1). Taxonomy (GTDB): domain Bacteria; phylum Myxococcota_A; class Polyangia; order HGW-17; family HGW-17; genus SZUA-580. The sequence continues at coordinate 33,965 of JAHJLU010000009.1, forward strand.
ATTTTGTAGGCGCCTGAGAGTTCGGCCTCATAGGAGGTCGACTCGCTGCCAAGAAGAGGCCCCATGGCATACAGGGAGAGGAAGTTGGTGGTGAGGTTCTCCGGGTATGCAGCGGGCAAGGTGGTCGTGTCAGCGGGTTGCCCGTCGAGACGCGAGTACTGAAACAGGTTCATGAGGCTGATCTTGTGGGGCCTGAAATGCTTAATATTGAGGACCGCCCCGGCCATGAGATAATCACCGTACCCTGCACTACACAGGCGTTTCCAGCTCTTGCGCTTCTCATAATATTGTTCGTAACCGCAGCCCAGGGTCTCCCGGGTGAGCTCCGTGGCCATGACTCCCCCAAAAAGTTCAAAGGTTACTTTTTTGGAGAGCTTCTTCGAGACCTTGACGGCGTCGAAGAAGTTATCGAGGATGGACTGGGTCCCAAAGACCAGATTCTGCCGGCCAAGCTTCACGTTCATGTCCCACTTGTCCATGGAGAGGGAGAGGCCACGCAACTGGGGGACCGTCTCCATGCCATTTTTGTAGGAGATAGCCCAGGCATTGCAGTTGGCCACGTCCCTGCGCTGCTTCACTTCTCCCTCAAAGTAGAGGTTGAGCCAGCTCATGGAGTCATCAGGGGTGTAGGTCACAATGGACCTGACCGCACCAAATCCATTGAACACATTATTGGTCTGGGGAGGATCCACCGAGATATCCTTCTCGCGGACGAAATATTGTCCGGTCCTGAATTCGATCCCCCAGTAGAGTTCTTTTTCCCCTACCTGTCGGAGATTTGCCGGCAACTGGGAGGGGCAATTTTTTGCAAAGGCAGGCGCCGCTGTCAGCAGCACAAAAAACAGCACACTCCATCCTTGATTGAACGGGATTCTCCTCATGGGCAACAACTCCGGGCTCTCTCAGGTGGTTTCACCAGGCTCAGCGGGTCCTTCGAAAATGGCGGTGTTGGGGCAGAACTCAAGCTCCACACACTCTCCACAGTGGGAACAGAGGGTCTGATCAATGCGGGCACGGTTCTCGTCGTTGAAGATCTCGATGGCCGTTACCCCGGGGCCCTGCTCGGAGACCGGCGCATGGCAGATGTCGTAGCAGGACATGCAGTTCACGCAGGTGTCGAGGTTCACCAGATACTTATAGGGGTGCACCCCGTCGTCATCGGGCTGCTGGATGATACTATTGTATTCACAGAGGAAAAAACATTTCCCACAGCGCAGGCACTTATCCTGATTCACAATGAGGGCTCTACGCTCCCCCGCGGGAATGGTGATGGCTTTTTTGCCGCACTGACTCACACATATTCCACAACCCGTACACAATTCAGGGGTGATAAAATAGGGATACAGTGACTCGCAGTCACCCTGGCACTCTTCTTTGATACTGCCGCAGGAGAGGGCTTTCGCTGCCAGGAACGTGCCACCCGCCACCGTAAAAAAGGCTCGACGATCCATTACTTGACTCCGGTCAGAAAATCGGACTGGATAATCTCCCTGGTGTGGAGAATATAGGTGAGCACCGTGTAGGTGGTGTAGGCGGCGTTGTGCACCACGCTGCCCTGATATTCTTCAAAGGTGGCGCCCGTCTCCGCGTCGACCATATCGAGCCTGTCTGTGAGAGCCAGGAGAACCGTGGGGGGATCGGCAAGGATCCCGTAGAGGGTGTCCCAGTCATCCAGGGTAAAGGCCTCAGAGTCGGTGGTGTTGTTGTCGAGACCCTTGAAAAACTCTCCGGCCGTGGTGCCCGCGGGATGGAAGACGTGGACATACTCGAGGGAGGGGTCAAACACCAGGATAAACTTGATGGCAGCGCAGGCGCCATCGTGACATCCAACGCCCGTGTTCACCAGGCGGGTGTACCCGATGAGGGTATCCTGGGCATCGTAGATGAAATCCAGAGTGCCGGACCCGGGGAGTACATAGGGCGCCTCCTCGGTCAGACGCACATCGGAGATGGTGAAGCTCTGTTTTTGCTCCGCCGAGGGCAGCGCGGTCCCCAGGTCAGCCTTTTCCGTGGTGGTGAGGCTCTGGATTGGATCCTTGGTGCTGCCTGAATCATCGCAACCTGCGGGGAACCATGCAAAAACACTGATCAGAAATGCGAGGGTTGTGGAACGACAAACGTGAGATATCATTGGGGCCTCCGTCGTGGGGTAGTTGGACGCACACCCATTTTCTATAGCATCCATCGTTTGGTTTGGGAATCGGAATTCTTGATCAGGACTCAGGATTTTCCA
>JAHJLU010000479.1 GCA_018821745.1 Myxococcota bacterium
CCAGGATCAGAATCGACAGCAACAGGAGGTGTTTCATTTTGGACTCCAAAAAAGTCAGGTGTCAGGCAAAAGACTGTGACTTCCCTTTTACGCCATGTCCTTTCACAAGTCAAAGGCGGGAACCGCCTGTCCCGCCGGGGCCTCTCAATTATGCCCCGGAATCGGCAGACCCCCCGCGAGCAACTATGGGGGAAAAGGAAAATTCCAGTTGGTTCCCTTCGCCACGGGATAATACTTGATAATGTTTCCATTTTGGTTAAAGGTCTTCCCAGCGCATGAAAAATCAACGGACAAACCCCCTACACACGGTTATGTCTCTTTTTCGGAACCCTGCTCCCGAGGGGGACACCTTTGCCCAGGACCGACAGGACAAACAGAAGTTTGTCATCATGGGCCTCATGGTCCTCATTATCTATCAACTCTTCAGTATCCCCATAAAGTTTTACAATGGCAGGGCGCTGGAAGCATTCCTGGACGTGCTTTTCATTTTCACCATCACCTCCTTCATCTCCCTCTCCCTCAAGGAGCGGTTTGCCGGGCTGGGACATCTCCTGCTGGTGTGTCTGCTGATGGGGGGATTTTTTTATGGCTTCTTCATGAAAGGACATGAGGATTCCTCAATTCTGTTGTTTTTCACCTTCCCGGGGATAGTGTTTTATCTCGTCGGCATCAGGCGCGCCGCTTGGGGTCTGGCTATAGTGTTGATTCCCGTACTGGTGCTCCTTTTCTGGCCGTCACTGTTTCCCATCCGACCTTTTGGCGCCAGCTTTGTTTTGCATTATCTCACCAGTTTTTGTCTCACCCTCGGCGTGTGCGGTATTGTTGAATGGCTGCACAGCCATGCCCTCATGGAGCTCCACACCACCAACGACCACCTGAACAATGCCACGGAGCGCATCCAGACTCTGGGCAGGTTGATACCCATCTGCAGTTACTGTAAACGCATGAAGGACAAAACGGGATACTGGATGGATCTGGGCAGATTTCTGTCTGAAAACACCAAAGCACAGGTCAGCTACGGGCTGTGTGAGACGTGCAGTCAGGAGCCCGCCAGCGCCGATTCCGACAATCCACTGCCCGATGAGCCGGCTCCCAACCTCCTGACAATCCCGTCGGATTTTCACCCGCTCTTCGTCCTCCTGGCGAGCCTTGTGGTATCTGTCACCACGGCTGCTTTTTCCATCAGGGATCTGATCATGGGGAACGTCACCAAGGCGGTCGTCCAGATGATCTTCGTTGTTATTATTTCACTGGTCTCCTTTCTCAAGTGGCGCAAAAAAGGACCCTCAATCGCCAACCACATTGTGGTTCTGGGTATTTTTCTGGTGGTTGCGCTCCCCTATTTCGGTCAGAGACCAGAGTTCGTTGAGATTGTATGGTTTTTTCTCTTCCCACCCCTGGCAATCTATATTACGGGGGCGACCATGGGCAGCCTGTGGTCACTGTTGCTCCTGGCTTTTGCCCAGCTGGTCTTTCTTCAGGTCTCTTTTCTCTCCACTGTCCCCTATACTGCTCCGTTTCACCTCTTTTTCAGCGTCAGTTTCCTCGTCCTGGTTTTTCTGTCATGGAACTCCGAGCGCCTGCGCGGCCGGATCATGGCGACCCTCCTGAACCGTCGCAAAAAACTGGAGCTTGCCTACGAAAATATCCACTCCCTCAAAGGGCTCGTCCCCGTCTGCGCCAAATGTCACTCCATCAGAAACGACGAAGGGTTCTGGACCAATGTGGAGAAGCATTTCCATGATTTCACCGATCTGCAGCTCACTCACGGCATCTGTCGTGACTGCATGAAGCGGGAGTTCCCGGAAATCTGGGCCCACATGTCACAACAGGAGAAAGACTCCACGGCCAAGGTCCCATCCTGATCCACGTGTCTTGATTTCACCACTTGCAGATACCCTTTTCCCCCGTCTCCGGGTAATTTTTCTTCTGTGATCCAGCGCAATTTTCCACAGCAAAGGGGAAAAAACACCCTCTTGGCGGTTGTTTTTTCAAGGCGGTCAGGTAAGGTTCTCCCATCAGGAGGTTCCCATGAAATCACCGCTTCTCATTATCGGCCTGCTTCTCTTTGCCCTCGTCGCCTGCGACGATGACTCATCAAACAACACCAACAACGTCAATAACGTCAACAACACCAACAACACTAATAACGTCAATAATACGAACAACGTCAACAACACCAACAACGTTAACAACACCAACAACACCCAGGTGAGCCCCGAATGTGCTGCGCTTGCGGAGGGATACAACGACAACTTCATGGTCAACGGCACCCCCCGCGCGTTTTACCTGAAGATCCCCTCGGGCACCGCTCCCTCCTCGGGCTGGGCGGTGGTCTTCGCATGGCACGGCACCGGTGACACAGCCGCAAACTTCAAAGGTCTGGTGGAACCTTCGGTCGACAACCAGACCCTGCCCTTTATCGCGGTCACTGTGGACAACGACCCCTACTACACCATGAACGCCCTGCCCCCCACGGGTATTGACTGGGATATCCTGGACACCACCGATGGTGTGGCCGACGCGGACCTCTACGACGCCGTTATCACCTGCCTGCATCAGCGTTTTCCCGTGGATGACAACCATATCCACACCATGGGATTCTCTGCGGGCTCCATCATGGCCGACCTCCTCGCCCTGCTGAGAAATGATGCGATCGCCTCTGTCTTTACCTACAGCGGAGCCTACCTCAATAACCCCGACAACACGGCTGATCTCCAGCCCGCCATGGCCGCCTCCTTCGTGAAGTGGCCCGCCTTTGCCACCTCCAATAAATACACCCAGGTGATCATCCACGGAGTCGATGGAGACGCCTCCTGCACCGGCCCCGATGGCTGCGACAAATACACCGTCCCCCTGGGCACCTTTGGCACCTTCGTTGCTAATTTCAACCACATGGGAATTAATGACGCCGCGTACCTGCCCGAGAACGGCCACGATGTTATCCATTGTCAGCATAACCTGGGCCACACCAACGGGGGTCCCGCAATCACCGCCATGGTCCAGTTCTTCGCGGACCACCCCCTGGGCACCGTGAACTCCCCCTACGCAGACAGTCTCCCCGCCGCTTTCTCCCCGGACATCTGTACCTTCATCCCCAAGCAGTAGGCCCCCCTGCCAATTTCCATTTTCTCAATAAAGACCGGAAAAAATCTTCAGGCTTTGGCAGCCTGACACCACAACACCGCTTCAGCAGTCCCCGGGATCATCCTGTTTTCCAGTACCGGATATGAGAAGACAGCCGAGAGAGTCCCCCATCATCACTCCTGAACAGCCTGTACCCTCACGGGAATCAATGAATTGTTCACACTGTTGTTCCCCAACTGCCCATCGGCTCCGCTTCCCCAGCAGTAGACACTGCCCAGGGTGTCGATGCCACAGACGGAACTGGAGGCTGCGGCCAGCATCACAAAGGCGCCTCCACGCACATCGGTCATGGTTACCGCAACGGGGATATCGCTATGGACCGTGCTGTTATTTCCCAGCTGTCCGGAGGCATTATAGCCCCAGCACCAGGCACCTCCAGCGCTATCGAGCATGCAGGAGAACCTGTCTCCTGAGACCATCTGTGAGAAGGGTGCGCCAGCCGCAATATGCCCCGTAGTAACGGGGGTGGGCGTGTCTGTAAAATCCAGACTACCATTTCCCAGCTCACCGTTGGCATCGCTTCCCCAGCAATGGGGCTGTGCGTTGGAGTCCAGCGCGCAGGTGTGGGTCAAGCCCGTGGCTGACGCCTCAAAATGTGGAACACTCATGGTCCCCGGGGGATAAAAAATGGGACCCGGCAGCGCGTAAAAATCTGCGCCCCCCTCTGCAGCGTTGGGGCGACCCAGCTGCCAGTATGCGTTCTCACCCCAGCACCAGATGGTATCATTTCCCTGGGAGCTCACACACACGGACTGATATGCGATGCGGGAGAGCCCGTGACACACGACGGATGAATCCATGTCGGTGAGGATTGGAACATTGTTCGTGCCTGGCAACCCCTCCACGCCAAGCGCGCCCCTGTCGTTGTCCCCCCAGCACCAGACTCGTGATTGTGTATCGATCCCGCAGCTCATCTGACTGCCCACCTGAAGCTCACGAAAGGTGGCCCCCGCCATGGGGGACATATCCATGGGCGTCACTCCATCTGCGGTGCTATCCCCAATACCAAGCTGTCCGTAAATATTTTCACCCCAGCACCAGCCATTTCCTACTGTATCTATGGCGCAGGTGTGGCTGTACCCGGCGGAAATCATGGTGAAGAGCGTGTCTGTATTCACTGCCGCGGGAACAGTTTTAGAGACAGTTGTCCCGGTCCCCAGCTTTCCGTAGGCTCCATTCCCCCAGCACCAGGCCTTTTGCAAGGAATCAACGACGCAATAATGATCGCTCCCGGCTGAAATTGTCACGGCGCTCACACAGTCGGGGCTCTGGGGATCAAATTGACACGTACCATCGCACAGCACACTCTCCCCGCGGAAGAATCCCCCTTCGTAGCAGGTGGCGCTTCCCAGGTTGGTGCCATCACAACTCTCATCGCCTTCCTGGATGATTCCATCGCCGCAGAAACCCTCACAGAGGTCCGTGACAAACCGGCAGGAGTCAGAGCATCCCAGTTCGCCGCCGTAGAACCCCAGATCGGTGCACTGGGTCCCGTTCATCTCCTGATCGTCACAGCTCTCTCCCTCACCGGTCTGGAGGACTCCGTCTCCGCAGTTGTTGCATCCCGAGGTGTCCACCTGGCAGTTTTCGTCACACTGCAGGTCTCCTCCCGGGAGCTGTTCCAGGGAGAAGCAGGTGGCTCCACCGAAATTTTCACCTTCGCAGGTCTCTGCCTCCTGCAATATCCCATCGCCACAGCGGCCGAACACCTGACAAGGGGCCGTGTCAAACTGGCACTCACCGGTGCAGACAAGCGCGCCCCCGTGGAACCCCAGTGTTTGACATGTCTCGTCATTGAGATTGGCCGAATCGCAGCTCTCGCCAGGGTCGAGTATACTATCTCCGCAGGTATCGGCGCCCGTACTCTTTTCATCACACGCGGGAAGTAAAATAAGGAGAATCACCATTATCAACTTCATGTTTCACCTCTTTTGGTAATACATCCTAGCATAATTCAATTCCCCCGCGATAGAGGAACTCATTTTCCCTGAACGTATATAGCGTTGAAACAGCCTGAGGGAACCCGGGTCACAGGGGTTCGACAGTGGTCTCTGCCTGGCAGGGGGGTTCTTCGTCAACGGGGCCCTTTGGCTCAGGCCACGCCAGCAGCAGGTGATTTTTGGGCGTGATGTCACGGGGAATGTTCAGCGCCGCGACCCGAAAGCCCTGGTGGCGGAGTCTGGCAACCCGCATGGCGTCAATGGCCAGGGAACCCTCCATCCAGTTGGTGAGTCCACCGGTGTCACACCGTTTGTAGTCATGGCAGCATGGGACAACCCCTACCCGACACCCCGCGCTGATGGCCATATCCAGCACCCTGTCCGTGAGGGTTCCACATGCGTGGATCGAGACCACCAGGGAGTGTGAGTCGGCCACTGCCTCCTCCAGAGGGCCCTCCACATAGTTCAGGCGGCCACTCAACTGGGGCCAGCGTTCCCTGAGCACCGCATAGATTTTTGCAAAACTGGGGGGCATGGAGGTGTCCACCAGGGTGGCAGAGGGTGAAGTGTCATCAAGGAGAAGCAGCATGGCGCTGAGCAGCCCGTGACCCGCCGCCAGCTCCAGAATAGTGCCGCCCCGCATCTGTCGCCTGAGCCGCTTGGCGGTCTCCCAGCTCTCAAAAAACTCTTTGCGCGAGACACACTCGGCGAGGCAGAGGGTGCGCCCGATCCGGTTAACCAGACTCTCCCCCTCAAACCATCGCGTGGTGTACCGGTTGAGAACATTGTCGGAGGAGCGGTCAAGGGGGTCCATGGAGTCATCCATTCCAGCAGGGAGAGAGGCCTGATTGCCGGGGATCTACTCCCCTTTGCCCTGCATTGCCACACAAATTTTTCCACCAACCCGACTCCATAAGCACGGTGATGCGGGAAACCGCTCGCAGACAACGTTCATACCCCGCCATTGTTGGGGCAGAAAACACCCAAATACTTCAATCTACTCTAAATTATATGAATATTTTAAGGGGCAGGAGTTGATATTTCCCCATGGGGTAGCGAAAAACCGGGGCATGTGGTAGAATTTTGCCCTTCAGAACCCTTTTCACCCTGAGGTACCCCATGAAAATCCGATTATTTACTATTATTTGCACCGTTCTTCTCACCGCCGGCCCCGTGGCCTGTAAAAAAAGTGAAAAAGAAGAGAAGACCACAGCCGACAACACGACAGCCACCACCACGCCCGAGATGGCACCGGAAAAAACCAACCCCGAGGCCCCCGAGCCTGCAAAAGTCGAGAAGCCCGCGGTTGAAAAGAAGACCGAAGAACTGACCATCAATGG
>JAHJLU010000480.1 GCA_018821745.1 Myxococcota bacterium
AACGCTCTTTGCCAAAAACAATCCAGCGGCTGTCATCCTTTACAATCTTGATGTTCAGCGCTCCACCCAGTTGAATCTGCTCCCACTGGCCCCTCTTGGGCGGGGCCACAATGCGATCTTCAAGGATCTGTGGCAAGGAGAGGGTGATCTTCTTGGCGACCGCGTCGGAGACACAGACGGGGAGCTCGCTGCCCTCAATGACCCGCATGAAGCCGGTCTCACCGGGAGGACACACCCGTCCCTTTATCTGGTACAGGGCAGGGCCGCTCTCTTTTGTGAGATAAAACTGCCACAGGGGTTTTGACTCCCGCTTGCAGGGGGTCTCTATAACCCGCCTGAAGGTCACAGAAGAGACCAGACGTACCAGCGAGTTGAGCACCCGCCCGTTGACCAGATGCCGGCTGGATTTCCCCAGATACCATCGCTGCTTCTCCCTGGTCAGACCATAGTGTTTGACCCCCTGGATCGTCGCGAAACCTGCGGAGATGCGGTGCACAGAGTCAGGGGTGAACCGCAGGAGCACCGTATCGATGAGGTTGTCGGCCGCGGGAAAAAAGCTGCCGGGAGAGACTCCGGTCAGAAGGAAGTGCCGCGCACCGTTGGTCACGTAGACGCTCCCCTTGCGACCGATGGCAATGCTGATACGGGTTTTGGCCGATGTCGTCTCCAGGAGCAGTTCCCCCACGGGAGTTATCTGACTCTCCCGGGCGCCCTCACTCCCCCTGAGCCCCGCGAGGAGCTCCAGAAAGCTCTCCACCGCATCCAACCGGCCATGGAGGAGCAGACCACGAACATCCCGCACTTTCCAGACCCCGTCCACGCGCTCAAGGCTCCACTTCCCGCCCTTCTGGAAGAAGGTCACACGCTTCAGGCTGTAGACGTTGGTAAAAACATCCACCGCCACCGTCTTTTTTTCCGGCAGGGAGAGGAGAAACCACACGGCTGCCAGGACAAACAGCGCCATGAGCACCAGCCTTGCAAGCGAGAAGAAACGCCTGTCAGAGCTGTCGAGAAGGGAACGGAGCCGGATGGGGCCCCCGGACACGGGTGCCTCAACTGATTTTTTCATCATTTCCTCCTCCTGAACGTGACCCAGATACCGATACTCATGGCCATGAGGGGCCAGATGAGCATGGCAAAAAGATGGAGGGCGCTGATGTGTGAGGATTTCAGGTTGAGATGGTGGTGAATGACAGGCATCTCGGGGATGGGCACACTGGTGGTCTTTTTACCCCCCCAGTTGGCGAGATACCGCACCAGCTCCGTGGCGCTGTCACTGCTCTCGCCCCGCTCGTCGAGGGAGCGGTTGAGCAGCGGGAGGGTGAAGCCCAGGACCCCAAGACGACCGGGTGTCTCGGAAGAGTTAATGGCGGCGATGACAGCAGCGCCCTTTCCCCGGGCAGCGCTCAGACGACGGCTGGAAGAGACTCGCCGGGCACGCCCGGAGGAGTCCATAAGCACCTGCGTCCCTTTTCCCACAAGGATTTCGCGAGGTCCTTCCAGCACAATCCGCCAGTTTTTCTCGGCCAGGGAGCCCGCAACCATGGAGGCCCAGAGCCACCCGCCGGTCTTGCCGACGCTCTTCTTTGGATCCAGGATCCGGTTGGCCGTGGGGTTCATGTTCCACCGTGCCAGCATTTTTCCCAGCCGGTCGGGGAAGGCTCCCTCCTCGTCCATGGTGATGAGCACCCCGCCCTGGGCAAGGAGGTGGCTCTCCACGGCCTCAATCTCATCGGGGAGAAACTCCTTGGTGGGCGACGGGATGAAGAGCAGCGTGCATTTGGCGGGGATGGGCGAGGGGATGGGGGAAAGCTCACGGATACTCCACCCGGAAGCCTTGAACCCGTTCATCAGGCGCGACAAACCTGTTGGACCGGGGTTGGCCACATTTTTTTCACCATGACCCCCTGTTATGCAGAGGGTCAGCCCCTTGGGATCGGCGAGATAGGCCAGCGCGCTGGCTATCTCTGCCTCAAGCCGGATACCCCGGAACCTGATCCGCTGGTTATGAACATCGGCGGTGACAATGGTGGAGAGGGGGATTACCTTGAAGCGGTTGCCCGACTCCACGACCACAACACCCTCTTCGAGACCGGTGCGATCGCGCTGGAGAATTTCCAGGTTGAGCCCGTACTTGGCCGCGAGGTTTCGCTGGGCCAGGCCGGGACGGGCGATGGGGATCCTGCGCCAGGAGAAATGCCCGCTGCGTGCGGAGAAGAGATTCAGGGAGTTTTCGATCTGTACCAGAGGGGAGAAGTGGAGGTTGGAAGAGACCCCCGAGGAAAAGAGCGAAACGCTGATGGGCTCCCGCAGCGTATCCAGGCGTTCTCCCAGG
>JAHJLU010000042.1 GCA_018821745.1 Myxococcota bacterium
CGGGAGGACTCCCGGCCCTCCACGAAGAGCACCGTGGTGGGGACGGCGAAGACGGAGAGCTGGCCGGCAATCAGGGGGTTCACCGTGGAGTCCACGTAGGCGAAGTGTGCCGCGGGGTACTCCGTGGCCAGGAGCTCCTCCACCTTGGGACGGAGCGCCTTGCACAGCGTGCACCGGGGTGTGGAGAAGTAGGCGAGCACAATGGCGTGGCTGCCAAGGAAGGTGTTGAACAGATCAAGGTCATTTTTGAAATTCATAGGCTGCATTTTATCACTGTTTTCGCCCGGCGGTAACCGGGAATTGTACAGAAGTATTGTGGTCATTGGCTCCCCCGTGTGTACCCCGTGGCCGCCGGGATCGGAAGATTTCCATGGCCCCATCTTTCTGCTATCCTCAGGATATTCCGGGTATCCCCGGATGTCCCGGGATCCCGGAATGGATCACCGGGGGCGTGGGTGAAAGGAGCGATTCAGCGTGAACCAGAAAACTTTCAGACGGAGCCTGGTGTGTATTGTGGCAGTTGGCCTCTTCTCCTGTTGCGGGAAACACTCCCGGAGCAGGGATAATCGGACCCCGGATGGATCCGGTGTCGCTGCGGGCGACTCGGCGACGGCGGCTGGCAAAGTGGGCGAGGTCTCCTTCAGCGCCTGGAAAAAAGGGGGCATCTATTTTGTGGACGCGACGGTGACAAACCCCCTACAGCACAAGGCGTTCGGCGTGAAGCTCGGGACCTGGGTCAAAAAAGTCTTCCCCGAGTACGAGGCGCTGCTTGATGGATATGTCAGCCTGGTGACCGGGAGTAAACGAACCTATGAGGCTTTTCTGGGCCGTGCCCGCGGTATGTCTTCCCGTCTGCCACGACACCATCTCCAGGAAATCCGGGGATTCGCCAGTGTCTTCGGCACCGGTGAGAACAAACCGGGGGATGGAAAATTATCCCTCGACGAGATCCTCTTCCTGAACCTGCTCGGGGACGTGGCGCGGGGAACAGCCTGCTCCGTGCTCGCGGCCACAGCCGCCGGCGCCAGGGACAGGTCCCCCATCGCGGGGAGAAATCTGGACTGGCCAAACCCCCTGGGGATCCTCTCCAAACTCCACGCGGTGATGACCATCAGGACGAGAGGATCCCTGGTTACGCTGGTGGGCTTCCTGGGCCACTTCGGGGCCATCACGGGGATGAACGCAAAGGGCGTGTTCGGGGCAATTCTGGACTCGGGGACCGGTGCCCCCCTCGTCGTGAAGGATAGGCGATCCTATTTCTTCGATCTGCGCCTGGCCCTGGAGCAATCAAAAACGGCCCGGGCGCTCGCCTCCTCCATGGCCGCCGGGACCCGGCGCTACACCTACAATCACCTGATCTTCACCATGGATAAAAGCGACATAATGGTGCTGGAGAATGTGGTCTCCGGGAGCGGTCATCGGGCGGTTCGCATGCCCGATTCCCTCTTGAACAGGGGTGTGGCGTGGGGAGTGCCCAACTTCCTGGCGGTGGTCAACAGCTTTGTCCTCAAGGGAAACCCTGACAATCACAGCGATTCCAGTCACAATACCGCCCGGTGGACCAAGTTGTTGTCCTTCGCGAAGGCCCACCCGGCGATCTCGGCGCAGGACATGCGCGATGCCATGGCACAAAAGCAGGGCACCCGCCCCGGCACTGGGGACGTGCTCAATGATCAGTCCCTCCAGACTATTATCGCCTCGCCGGGAAAGGGCACCATGGAGCTGCGCGTCGACCCGGCCCACGGGGAAGGCGGATTCATGACTGTCACGGTCAACCCGGTGCCCTGAATCCCAGGGCAGGAGCTGTTGCACCCCGAGCAGCGCGGGTACCGACTGAGGCTTTACAGGGGGGGGAGTTGGGGGTATGATGTCCGCGAATTTCGGGCATAAAACGACCGCTCACCGGCCCGGGGAAAATTGTATGACCAAGCCAGACGAGACTTCCAAAAAGAATGAAGCTCCCCAGGTGAAACCTGAGGCGGGTAGCGCCGATGTCCTTGTCAGCCCTGTGGAAAAAGAATCGGAGGTCGTCAAACCCGCCGACTCCGACGCAGCGAAAGCCAAAAGGAAGGCTGCCAGCGCCAGGCGCCGGGAGGCCCTTCGTTCCCCCAAGGGGGGGATTCGCTCCAAGCTGCAGATGGCCCGCAAGGTGGCCCTGGTGGCATTTGCCATAGTGGGTGCCTACCTCATCGCCATTTACGTTGACCTGCTCCTCAAGGTTTTTACCCTGAAGCATGTCCATGCCTTCCACCCCGTGCTGCAGAAATATCTGCTGGCCCCCATCGCCTTCGAGGGAGGATTTCTCATCGCCCAGTTGGTGGTGCTCTATCTCGTTGGACGATTTATTGACCTGAAGCTCTGGCCCACCCTCATCGCCATGGTTGCGGGGATCCATCTTTTCGATTTTGCGGTCAAATTCGTCCTTGATCAGGCGGGGTTCGCCTACCTCAACTGGCGGCTGTGGGCGCTGCGGGCGCCCCTCATCGTGCTCACCGTCGTGCTGGGGAGGCTGGTGCTCCGTCTGGCGTTGCTGCGCGAGGATGAGGCCAGATGAAGCGCTTCATTCCGCTGGGTGTGCTGCTGTTTTTATTCGGCTGCGGATCCCGTGCTCCCCGTGAGTCTCGGCGTATTGATCTCGTGACCGATAGGCATCAGGCGGGGCGGTTGCTTGCCAGTCTCTCCCCTGAAACGCTCACCCGCGATGAGCGGATCGCCGAGGCTCGGAATCTTGCCGGTTTTCTCCAAAAACACCCGGGGTGGTTGCCGCTGGCCACCGTCGAGAAACTCATGGCCTTGCACGAGGCCGCCCCCGGGATCGTTGAGGGCGCCTTTGTCAACTACCTCAAGGTGTGGCCCGTGCCGGGATACTACCCCCTGCGGGATGATCCCGCCGCGGTGAGAGTGATCAGGCTGCTGGCCAAATGGAACCAGGGCCCCCTTCTTTTGCAGGCCGCCACCGCCTTGAACCGGCGCATTACCGTTGAGGATCCGCGGGCCAAGGTGCGGTTGACGCTGGCGGATGTGAGTCATTTACTGCCAGCGGGAACCGAGCGTCAGGAACTGCTCAAGGAGTTTTTGCTCAGTAAAACAGCCCGCTACACGCTCTTCAAGGCCACGGCTTCGGCCATGGGCCGTATCGGCACCCGTGACCCCTCCATGGTCCCCATTTTCATCCGGGGGCTCTATACGGTCCGGCAGGGGATCTCGGCCTCCCTGGAGTCAGCTTTCGCCTTGGGCACCTGTTACGCAGATGCGGCCGCGCTGTCCCGCAGGCTGCTCGTCTCGGTGGC